>JAGQRL010000143.1:403-15445 GCA_020425485.1 Rhodospirillaceae bacterium | reverse complement strand
CGTAAAGCCGCCCCCAGGGCGGCTTTCTGCGTTCTCCGCCAGCCGCATCGGACCGGCAAGGTGCCGATCCACTGGTGCAAGGCGGGGATGGCGAACGCCCCCCAACGACGCGGCTCGGTGAAAACCGAGCCAGGGCGAAGGGGGGGGGGCCAGCCCCGGGCAGGGGCAAGCCGGCAATATGCCGGTGCGGACACCCGCACTACGAGCGCGGCTTCGCGTTCTCCGGGTCGTACAGTGGCGCGTAGCCCACGCCGGCCACCGCCACGGGGTAGGTCTCGCCGAAATACTCCACGGCGAAGGTTTTGCCCTTCACCGCGTGTTCGTGGGGCAGGTAGGCAAGGGCGATATTCTTGCCGATACTTGGCCCGAAGGCGATGGAGGTGGTGAAGGAGCGACGGCCCAGGGCGTCCACCAGCGTCTCGCCCGTGGCCGCATCGAGGATCGGCAGGGTGCCGACGGGGTAGCGCAGCACGCCCTTCTTATCCCGGTTGTCGGTGATCACCAGGGTGCACAGCGTTGCCGGCTGGTGGGGCCGGGCGCGGTGGTCCAGGTAGGCTGCCTTGCCGACGAAATCGGCCTCCTTCACCTTCGGGCGCTGAAGGTCGGCTTCCAGCAGATTGTATTCGGTCAGCAGGTCGGCGTTCTGCAGGCGCAGGCTTTTTTCCATGCGGCGGGAGTTGGCATAGGTCTCCACCCCGAAGGCCATCACGCCTTCTGCGCGGATGGCATCCCACACGGGCAGCGCATCGCCATAGGCCATGTGCAGCTCAAAGCCCTGTTCGCCGACATAGGAGATGCGGAAGGCCAGCACATCCTGCCCGGCAATCCGCACCGGCTTGATGGTGGCAAAGGCAAACGCGTCGCGCTCCAGGGCCGCGGGATCCTCCACCACCTTCTGCAGGGTGGCCCGCGCATTCGGCCCCCACACGCCGATGGTGACGATCTCCGTCGACCGGTCGGCAATCTCCACGGCGTAGCCAAGGTCCGCGGCCATGCGCTTCATGTAGACGAAGTCGCGGTTGCCGGCGTCCGCCCCGTCGATGAAGCGGATGCGGTTCGCCATGCGGAACACCGTGAAATCGGCGCGCACCATGCCCTGTTCGTCGAGGAAATGGGTGTAGATGCCCTTGCCGATCTGCTGGTCGCCGCCCACCCGGGCCGCGCATAGGTATTCCATGAAGGCCACGTGGTCCGGGCCGGTGACTTCGTAGATGGCGAAGTGGGAGAGGTTCACCATCCCCACATCGGCACTCATCTCAAGCTGCTCGGCGTTGGAAACCCGCCAGAAATGGCGGTTGTCCCACTCGTTTTCCCGCACCGGCACCTGGCCCGCGTACTTCTCCAGCAGGGGATTGTTGGCGGCGTAGCCGTGGGCGCGTTCCCACCCGCCCAGTTCCATGAAATGGCCGCCCAGCTCGACCTCGCGGTCGTAGAACGGGCTGCGCCGCACGTCGCGGCCGCGGGAGAACGGCTCGCGCGGGTGAACGGCGGGATTGTAGATCTTCATCGCCGCCTCGCCGCAACGGCCGTGGATGAAGTCCGCCTCGGTCTGGAAGGGGTAGAAGCGCGCGTAGTCGATGGCGTGGTGGTCGATCTCGGTGCGGCCGTCGGTCATCCAGTCGACCAGCAGCTTGGCCATGCCGGGGCCGTCCTTCACCCAGATGGCCACGGCGTACCACAGGCCGCGCACCTTCTGGCTTTCGCCGATGGACGGGCCGCCATCGGTGGTGACCTGGAGCAGGCCGTTGAACGAGCGTTTTTCGTCGTAACCCAGCTCGCCCAGGATCGGCGTCAGTTCCATGGCGCGTTCCAGGGGCTCGGCCACCTGGTCCAGGTCGAGGTCCCGCTGGGAGGGGGAGAGGCGCGCTTCGCTCTTGTCCAGGATGTCGCGCGGGTGGCACAGCCGGGGCTCCTTTTCCTCGTAGTAGCCCCACTCGATCATGCCGCCTTCGGTGGTCTTGGGATCGCCGGTGTCGCGCATGTAGGCGCTGTTGCCCTGGTCGCGCAGCAGCGGCCAGCCGATCTCCTTGCCGGTGCCGGCGAATTCGTCGTACGGGCCGAACCACAGCAGCGGATGGTCCACCGGCATCACCGGCAGGTCCTCGCCGGCCATCTCCGCCACCAGCCGGCCCCACAGCCCGGCACAGACGATCACGTGGTTTGCCCGGATGGTGCCCCGCGAGGTTTCCACGCCGCGGATGCGCCCCTCTTCGATGATCAGGCCGGTGGCTGGCGTGTTGGCGAAAGCCTTCAGCTTGCCGCTGGCCACACCGGCATCCACCAGCTCGCCGCAGACGACCTGGGAGCGGGGGATGACCAGCCCGGCATTGGGGTCCCACAGGCCGCCCTGCACCAGGTCTTCTTCGATCAGCGGGAACTTCTGCTTGATCTCAGCCGGAGTGACGAGGCGCACGCCGGTGCCAAACGCCTTGCCCGACGCCACCTTGCGCTTGATCTCGTCCATCCGGCCGTCGTCGCCCACCCGGGCGACCTCAAGCCCGCCGACCTTGGCGTAGTGCCCGCGCTTTTCGAAGAAGTCGATGGAGTAGCGGGTGGTCCAGCACGACAGGAAGTCGTGGCTGGTGCCGTAGCAGAAATCCGATGCGTGCGAGGTCGACCCGACATCGGTCGGCACAGCCGAGCTGTCGATGCCGACGATATCGTCCCAGCCGCGCTCGATCAGGTGATGCGCCACCGAGGACCCGACGATTCCGCCCAGGCCAATGATGACGACATTCGCCTCTTTCGGAAACTCAGCCATTTCTGCTCCCCGTGAACTCGGTAGACCGCTGGTGTCATTGTGAAATCAAGCTCGCATCAGACGGGCTCCGGCGGCTCGATGTCTACACAATGCACGCCATCGTTTCACCCGACCGCGACAGACAGCCGTCTTGGGCTGGCGTGTCGGCCGGTTTCTGCCGGGTCGGGGGATCGTGCCCGGGCGCGGCGGAGGGGGCGAGGGGGCAGGGGGAGGTGCCGGCAATCCGGCCCCGCGATGTTTTCCATGGATTGGCGTTTTATTGGCCGGCCGGCCCGCTGGCGGAGGCGTGATTGGGGGAAGTGCCGGCGACCGGACGCTGCGGTCGGGCCGTCCCGGACCCCCGTTGCGGGGCTTTCCGCAACACAAGTGAGGGCGATGGATCGGGATACCGCGATCCACCGCAGGGCGGGCGGGGCGCGGAACGGTTGATTTCAAAACCACCGGAGGGCGAAAAAGGAAACACGCCCGAAGCAAGGAAAAGCGCCGGAAGCGCAGTGATGCCGGCAGGGGGTATCCCGCCGCCGTGTATAAAAACGAGTAATTCTCTAATAGAACGCGAATCCGCTTTGGAATAGAAGCCCCTAGCGGCCGCGTTCACCTGCGTCCGCACAGGGCCGGCCGGCCCGGCCGCAATGCTGCTGTGCATGTGGGGCTTGACTCACCCGCAGGTCACACTCATTCTCAATCCCACAAGAGCGGGGTCACGGCATCAACGGCGATGCTGCCGCCTTCCGAGACCACCCTTCCATACATGTGGCTGTGTCTCCACAGGCCACACCGGCATCGGGGCCCTTTGCGCACGCAAGGGGCTTTTTTCGTTCGGGCTTCTCTCGCAGCAGGGAGATTCGATGCAGCAAGCGTCGGTCGTCCACGACATCGGCATCCTGATGTCCACCACGGGATCCTACCGCCTCATCGGCGAGGCGATGCTGGCCGGCGCTCTGCTGGCGGTGGAAGAGATCAACGCTGCGGCCGACATTCCCTTCCAGCTCAATGCCAAGGTGGTGAACCCCGGCGGTGTGCTGGAAAACTACGCTCCCGCAGCCAAAACCCTGCTGACGGAAGACAAGGTTGCCCACGTCGTCGGCTGCTACACGTCGTCCAGCCGCAAGGAAGTGCTGCCGCTGTTCGAGAAGAACGACGGGCTGCTCTGGTATCCGTCCCACTACGAGGGGTTCGAAACCAGCGAGAACGTCGTCTACACCGGTGCCTCGCCCAATCACCACGTGATCCCGCTGTCGGATTTCATGGTCGCCCAGTGCGGCGGGCGGGCCTGGCTGGTCGGTTCCAACTACATCTGGGCGTGGGAAAACAACCGCATCATGCGGGAAAGCCTGGTGGATGCCGGCGGCCGGGTGCTGGGCGAACGCTATCTGCCGGTGGGCGAAACCGACGTTGCGGCCATCGTGGAGCAGATCCTGGCGGCCAAGCCGGACTTCGTATTCAACACGCTGATCGGCGACAGCTCCTACGTGTTCTTCCGGGAATTCCGCCGCGCCGCGGAAGCCAGGGGCATGAACCAGCCGGCGGAAATCCCGGTGGTGAGCTGCAGCCTGTCGGAACCGGAACTGGCCGCCATCGGGCCGGAAGCCTGCGACGGCCACCTGTCCTCCAGCGTCTACTTCGAAAGCATCGACACACCGGAAAACCAGCACTTCGTCGCCCGCTGGCACCAGCGCCACCCCCAGCTCGGCGCGTGCAGTGCCGATGCGGAGGCCACGTATATCGCCGTGCACCTGCTGGCCATGGCGATCGGCCGCTGCGGCACTACGGAAATGGCGGCGGTGCGGGAAGCCGTGGGCGGGCTGGAATTCGCCGCCCCCCAGGGCTGCGTGCAGGTCGATCCGGAAAACCGCCACTGCTACCTCTACCCGCGCATCGGCCGGTCGCGCAGCGATGGCGGCTTCGACATCATTGCCGATGCCGGCGTGGCAACCCGGCCCGATCCCTACCTGGTGTGGCGGGAAACCCAGGACAGTGCGCAGGCCGGCAGCGGCCGGCCGCGTCTGAAGGTGGTGTCCTGATGCGCGGCGCCATCCAGAATTTCCGCGGTGCCCGCGCACTCGTGGTGCTGCAGCCGGGCGAGGACCGCGACCGGCTGGCCACCGTGCTGCGCCGGCTCGGCCTGCTGGTGGGCGAGGTCGACCCCACGGAGACCGAACGGCTGGAAATCGCCGGGCGCGACGGGTTCGACGTGCTGGTGCTGGATACCGATATCGGCACCGGCGACCTGGTGCCGTCGGTCCTCGCCGTGCAGGCGCCGATCATCGCGGTGATCGGGGTGGAAGCGCCGTCGCGGCTGACGCGTGCGGTCAACGCCCGGGTGGCCAGCCACATCGTCAAGCCGATCCGCTCCAGCGGGATCTTCCCCGCCCTGTTCCTTGCCTTCAACGAGTTCAACCGACGCCGCCGCGAGCAGGAGTTCATCCACCGGCTGGAAGCGCGGGTCCGCCAGCGCCGCCACGTGGTGAAGGCGATCCTGATCGTCTGCGCGGAAACCGGCGTCGACGACGAGGAAGCCTTCCGGCTGCTGCGCCGGGAAAGCATGCGGCGGCGCATTTCCATTGAGGCGCTGTGCCAGGAAATCACCGCCACCACCGACGCGACCGATGCCCCCGGCGAAGCTGCCGGCAGCTACGGGTCGTGACCCCCACAACGAGAACCGACCAAGAGGATGGATGCATCGATGAGCGTGATGACACATCTGGGAACCTCCACCCGTGCGCTGCTCGCCGCCGGGGTTGCCGGGATCGCATTGGCCAGCACTGCCGCCCTGGCCCAGGACGGGGAGCCGATCCGCATCGGCATTCTGGAAGACCAGTCCGGTGAGTTTGCCGCGGCGACGATCCAGAAGGTCCACGGCGCCCAGCTTGCGGCGGCGGAAATCAACGAAGCCGGCGGCATCATGGGCCGGCCGATCGAGCTGGTGATCTACGATCCCCAGTCCGACAACCGCCGCTATCAGGAACTGATGCGCCGCATCCTGCAGCGCGACCAGGTGGACGTGGTGTTTGCCGGGTTCTCGTCTGCCTCGCGTGAGGCGGTGCGCCCGATCGTCAACCAGTTCGATGCCCTGTACTTCTACACCAACCAGTACGAAGGCGGCGTGTGCGACGCCAACGTGGTGGCCACCGGTGCGGTGCCGGAGCAGCAGTTCTCCACGCTGGTGCCGTGGATGATGGAAGAGTTCGGCCCGCGCGTTTACACCATCGCGGCGGACTACAATTTCGGCCAGATCTCCGCCGAATGGGTGCGCCAGCTCGTGGAAGAGGGCGGCGGCGAGATGGTGGGCGAGGAGTTCATCCCGCTCGGCGTGTCCCAGTTCTCCCAGACCATCCAGAACATCCAGGAAGCCGATCCCGACGTGCTTATGACCCTGCTGGTCGGCACCGCCCAGGCGTCGTTCTACGAACAGGCCGCCGCGGCCAACCTGGACATCCCGATGGGCAGCTCGGTCAACGTGGCCCAGGGCTACGAGCACCTGCGCTTCGATCCGCCCGCACTGTCGGGCATGCACGTGACCGCCAACTACATCGAGGAAGTGGACACCCCGGCCAGCCGCGACTTCATCGAGCGGTGGCGCGCCATGTTCCCCGATGAGGTGTACATCAACCAGCCCGGCCAGAACTCCTATGTCGGCATCTATCTGTATGCCGCGGCGGTGGAAATGGCCGGCTCGACCGACATGGATGCGGTGCGCGCCGCCATCCAGACCGGCGATGTGTGCGTGGATGCGCCGGAAGGCCAGGTCTGCATCGACCCCGCCAGCCAGCATGCTTCCCACACCATCTACCTGGCCGTGGTCGGCGAGGATCACTCCATCACCATCCCGCAGGTGTGGGAGAACATCGAACCCTACTGGCTGGGCGAAGCCGGCTGCGACCTGACGGTGCGCGACCACGACGCCCAGTACACGCCGAGCAACCCGCCGCCGGCGGAATGATCGGCCTGGACTGAGCGTTTGGCCGGGGCGGGGCTGCCAGACCCCCGAAAGGCTCCGCCCCGGCCACCCCTGTTTTCTGCCGATCCCGCCGTCCGGCCCGGCTTTGTGGCCGGTGCGGCGGGGTAGGGCAGGCGGCGGCCCCCGCCGCAGCCGTGCCGCCCGTGCCTTCGCCTTCCCCGGCCGCCTTGGCCCCGCCTTCCAGACGCATCCTTCACGCAACCGGTTCGACGCCCATGCTCGAAGGCCTCTTCGCATTCCTGTTCCAGTTCGGCGACGCGTTTGCCTTCCTGGTGCTGTCGGCATCGGGGTTGGCGATCATCTTCGGGATGATGGGCGTCATCAATCTGGCGCACGGCGAATTCATCATGTGCGGCGCCTATGTGACGGTGACGGCCGCACAGGCCGGGCTGCCGCTGCCGCTGGCGATCGCCTGCGGGTCGCTGGCCGCCGGCATCATCGGCATCATCCTGGAACGCGCCATCATCAACCGGCTGTTCAACCGGCCGCTCGATACCATCGTCGCCACCTGGGGCATCAGCCTGATCGCCACCCAGGGCACGCTGATCCTGCTGGGGTCCACCATGCCCGGCGTCGGCACGCCGCTCGGCAGCTTCTCGGTGGGCGACTACTCGTTCTCCGAATACCGCGTGGTGCTGATGGCCATCGCCGTGTTGCTGATGGGCGGGCTCTACCTGCTGTTCCATAGAACGCGCTACGGCATCCTGGCGCGCGCCACCATCCAGGTGCCGCACATGGCCAGCGCGCTCGGGGTGAACACCAAGGTGGTGCACAGCCTGACCTTCGGGCTGGGGGCCGCCATGGCCGGGCTGGCCGGCGGGCTCTACGCGCCGACGATGACGCTGGTGCCCACCATGGGTACCGCCTTCATCGTGGAATCCTTCGTTACCGTGGTGGTCGGCGGTGCGGATGTGTTCCTGGGCACCGCCCCGGCCGCCCTGATCCTGGCCTTCATCAAGTCGGGGATGACCGGCCTTTACGGCCAGTTGTTCGGCCTGATCGGGCTTCTCCTCACCGTCATCGTCGTTATCCGCATCATGCCGCGCGGCCTGTCGGGCTGGCTGCTGCGCGGCCGCGAATAGAGGGGCCGCTTGATGAGCGATCTCGCATCGAGGAGTGCCGCCCCAAGCGGTGCGGACCGGGCGGCCGGTGCCCGCCGCGGCTGGCGACCGTGGCGCCTGCTGGCCCGGCTGAACGGCCCGCAGACGCTGGGGCGCGGCCCCGCCTTCTGGGGCGGCTTCGTCATCGTCTGCATGCTGGTGGGCATCTACCCGCTGTTTTCCGACGGCTGGACGGTGGGCAACACCGCCTACTTCTTCACCTGGACCTTCATGGCCATGGGGCTGTGCGTGATCTGGGGCTATGCCGGCGCGCTCAGCTTCGGGCAAACGGCGTTCTTCGGCCTGTCCGGCTACGCCTACGGCGTGCTGACGCTGAACATCGGCAGCGCCTACGGCTTCACCTTCTTGGCCCTGGCCATTGGCGTCGGCATGTCGGCCCTGCTGGCCCTGCTGCTCGGCTACTTCCTGTTCTACGGGCGCATCAGCGGCGTGTTCCTGGGCATCGTCACGCTGTCGGTCACCCTGGTGTTCGAGACCTTCATGGCGCAGACCGCGGGTCCCGAATGGACCATCGGCAGCGCCCGGCTGAACGGCTTCAACGGGATGACCGGGATGCCGCCGCTGACCCTGCCATGGTTCGACGGCGAACTCGTGCTGTGGCCGGACATCCCGCTCTACTACCTGCTGATGGGCATGGTGATCGTCTGCTACCTGGCCTTGCGCATCTTCGTGAACTCGCGCTTCGGCAACGTGCTGGTGGCCATCCGGGAAAACCCCGACCGGGCGGAAACCCTGGGCTACGACATCCGCCGCTACCAGCTTGGCGCCTTCATCGTGGGGTCCAGCCTGGCCGGGCTGTCGGGCGTGCTCTACACCGCCTGGGGCCAGTACATCACGCCCAACAGCATGGGCCTGTATGCCGCCGCCCTGCCCATCGTCTGGGTGGCGGTGGGCGGCCGCAGCGACCTGACGGCCACGCTGATCGGCACGCTGGCGGTGCTGTGGGTGTTCCAGACCCTCACCATCTACGGCAGCCAGTACGCCCTGGTGGTGATGGGTGCGCTGCTGCTGGTGACGGTGCTGTTCGCCCCGCGCGGCCTGGTGCTGGGGCTGGTGGACCTGGCCGGCTGGGCTTCCGGCCGCTTACGGCGCAACGGCCCGGCATCGGGACAGGAGGACGCGTGATGGCGATCCTGGAAACCCGCGCGCTGGAAAAGAACTTTGGTGGCGTCTTCGTCGCCCGGGCCATCAACTTCGAAATGCAGCCGGGGGAGATCCACTGCCTGATCGGCCCCAACGGTGCCGGCAAGTCCTCCTTCTTCCGGCTGATCCTAGGCCAGCACCAGCCGTCGGCCGGCACCATCTGGTTCGATGGCCAGGAAATCACCCCGCTGAAGTCCTTCCAGCGCATCCGGCTTGGCATCAGCGTGAAGTTCCAGGTGCCCGGCATCTTCAAGGCGCTCAGCGTCTGGCAGAACCTGGAAATCGGCCTGCAATACCACATGCAGGGTGACAGCCTGTCGGCGGAAATCCGCCAGGTGCTGGACTTCATCGAGCTGACCGACCAGGCGACCGAACGCGCCGGCAACCTGTCGCACGGCCAGCAGCAATGGCTGGAAATCGGCATGGCCATGAGCGTGAAGCCGAAGCTGCTGCTGCTGGACGAACCCACCGCCGGCATGTCGCCCCAGGAAACCGCCAAGACCGGCGAGATGGTGCGCACGCTGAACGCCGAGGGCATGAGCATCCTCGCCGTCGAGCACGACATGACCTTCGTTCGCCAGATCGCCCAGCAGGTCACCGTGCTGCATTTCGGGGAGATCTTCGCGCAGGGCACGATCGACCAGATCGTCGCCGACGAGCGGGTGGCCAAAATCTATCTGGGCAAGACCAATGAAGCCTGAACCGCATATGCAGATCCAGGGATTGCGCAGCGGCTACGGCGGCAAGCCGGTGCTGCAGGGCATCGACCTGGAAGTGGGCAAGGGCGAGATCGTGGCCGTGATCGGCCGCAACGGTGTGGGCAAATCCACCCTGATGCGCGCCCTGATGGGTCTGCTGCCGGCCACCGCCGGGCAGATCCTGATCGACGACAAGGACGTGACCCAGGTGAGCCCGCACAAGCGCGCGCGCATGGGCATCGGCTACATCCCCCAGGGGCGCGACGTGTTCCCGCGCATGACGGTGGCGGAGAACCTGGCCGTCGGCGAAACCCTGCTGAAGCCGGGCACGAGCCCGGACTACGACCGCATCTACCAGTACTTCCCGGTGCTCAAGGAGCGCGCCAGCCAGCGCGCCGGCACCCTTTCCGGTGGCCAGCAGCAACAGCTTGCCATCGCCCGGGTGCTGGTGGGCCGGCCCAACATCATCCTCCTGGACGAACCGTCGGAAGGCATCCAGCCCAACATCGTCCAGGACATCGCCCGCAACGTCCGCGACCTCAATCGCGAACTTGGGCTCACCGTGCTGTTCGTGGAACAGAACCTCGACATGATCATGCTGCTCGCCCAGCACTGCTTCGTGATCGACAAGGGCCAGATCGTGGCCCGCCTGTCGGCGGAGGATCTGAACGACCCGGATGCGGTGCGCCGCTATCTGGCGCTTTAGGCGCCGCCCAGATCGGGGACGACCAGCGTCGCTCGCCCCCGCGATGCAAATTGACCCATAGGGAGCAAACAGCAATGTCCTGGTTGGAGACCTCGATCATGGCGACCAAGGGTGTCGCCGGAGGGAAGCCCGGCGCCCATCACGAACTGACCGAAGAAAAGCAGGGCAAGTACCACTACGTGTACGGCGGCTACGCCGAGCCGGTGATGACCATCGATCCCGGCGACACCGTGTCGGTGGAAACGCGGGACGCGTTCGAGGGGGCTTTGAAGACGGAGCAGGACAAGCCGTCTGAGAAGCTGAACATGCCCTATCTGAACCCGCAGAACGGCCCGATCTTCGTCAACGGGGCGGAGAAGGGCGACACGCTGGCCGTCTACATCAAGTCCGTGCTGCCGCGCGGCCCCCAGCCGGTGGGCACCATCGCGCTGATCGAGGAGTTCGGCGGCCTGGTCGGCACCAACAACACCGCGGTCTTGAACAAGCCGCTGCCGGAAAAGGTCCGCAAGGTCGAGGTGGACGCCGAAAAGGGCGTGAAGTGGAACGACAAGCTGACGCTGCCCTATGAGCCGTTCATCGGCACCATCGGCGTGGCGCCGGAGATCGAGGCCATCTCATCCCTGGTGCCGGACTACTACGGCGGCAACATGGACCTGCCGGACGTGGCGCCGGGGGCCATCATCTACCTGCCGGTGAACAAGCCGGGGGCCTATCTGCACCTGGGCGATTGCCATGCCTTGCAGGGGGACGGCGAGCTGTGCGGCGTGGCCATCGAGCAGCCGACCACCTCCACCATCCAGGTCGACCTGATCAAGGGCATGAAGATCGCCTGGCCGCGCCTGGAAACCGAGGACATGTACATGACCATCGGCAGCGCCCGGCCGATGGAAGATGCCGCCCGCATCGCCTATCGCGAGCTGGTGCGCTGGTTCATTGCCGAAACGGGGTACGACGAGTTGGAGGCCTATATGCTGGTCACCCAGATCGGCAAAGTGCGCCTGGGCAACATGGTCGATCCCAAATACACCCTCGGCGCCTCGGTGCTGAAGAAGTACGTGAAGTAGCCGGCGGCCCCGCCGTCGGGTTTGCCGAACAAGCCCGCCATTTCAACGGAATGGCGGGCTTTGTTCAGGCGGGTTGTCGGGTTCGTCAGCAGTAGATGAAGCTGCGCATCGACACCGAGCCCAGGTCGATGCCCTCGTTCATGAACACCAGACGGTCGGCCTCGTCCGACGCGCCGGCCACGGTCAGGGCGGGGATGTAGTGGTCGAGCGACGGGTGGGCCACGGCCAGAAGCTGGCCCAGGCCCGCGCGATCGCTGATGGCGGCGTGGTCGCGCGCTTTCAGCCGCTCGGCAAACAGCGTGTCGAACTCCACCGCCCAGTCGTGCGGACCCGCACCGGGGCGCATGGCGCGCAGGTTGTGCACCACATTGCCCGACCCGAGGATGAGCACGCCGCGGTGGCGCAGCGCCGCCAGTGCCGCGCCGATTTCCAGGTGGTGGGGCAGGTCCTGGGTCATGTCGATGGACAGCTGGAACACCGGAACGTCGGCGTCCGGGTAGAGGAATTTCAGCACGGACCAGGCGCCGTGATCGAGCCCCCAGGTGTCGTCGCCCGCCGCATGGTGGCTGGCCAGGAGGGAAACCACGTCCCTCGCCAGGTCCGGCGCGCCCGGAGCGGGGTATTGCTGGGCGTACAGTTCCGGCGGGAAGCCGTAGAAATCGTGGATGGTGCGCGGCAGGGCCGACACGTTCACCAGCGTCGAGCGCTGCGTCATCCAGTGGGCGGAGACCACGAGAACGGCCTGCGGACGCGGCAGCGCGCGCCCCAGCTCGGTCCAGCCGCGGGAATAGGCGGTGTCCTCGATGGCGTTCATCGGGCTGCCATGGCCGAGGAAGACCAGCGGCATCCGGTCGGAAGCCCGCAGGCTGTCTTTCAGCCCTTGCAGCGATTGCGCAGTAGCCATGGCTGTCTCTTGTCCGGGGTGAGGGTGGGCGGCGGCCGCCGGCCCGGCATCCGGACTGGCAGACGGCGCACACGCTCTTGCTGGATGACATATGGGTGAAATCGCCGGTGCCACCACGCAGACCAGGCATCACGACGCAGGGCCGAAGGGCGGAGCGGGCCGGTGCAGAACGGGCGGAACGCCGCTAGCCGGCGTCGATGGTCGACCAGACCTGGGTCAGCCGCTCCAGCGCGCGTTCCAGGTGGTGGGTGAGGGCGGCGGTCGCCTCCTCAGCGTCGCGCCGCCGGCAGGCGTCCAGGATCACCTGGTGCTCGTCTTCCTCGGCCTGGGTCGCAAGTTCGTCGGCCACCACGAGGTAGCGGGAAAAGCGGATCGTGCCGTCCAACTGATCCTCGATGATCTTCAGCAGCCGCCCGCGCCCGCAGGGGCGATAGAGCGAGAGATGGAAGCTGCGGTTGAACTGCACCTTGTCCCAGCCGTCGGTGGTGTCGCGGCTGCGGTCGATCAGGTCCTGGCAGGCCGACAGCGTGGCCTCCTCAAGCTGCGGCACCGCCAGGGACAGCGCGAAGGGCTCCAGCCAGCGGCGGATTTCGCCGATCTCGTAGATCTCCGCGAGGGTCACGCCCAGAACCACTGGGCTGTGGCGCGGCTGCACATCGATCAGGCCGTCGGCCGCGAGCATGCGAATCGCCTCCCGCACCGGGATCGGGCTGACGCCCAGTTCGCCGGCCACCGCACCAATCTTGATCTTGGCGCCGCCGGGCAGCTCGCCGCGCAGGATGCGGTGGCGCAACAGCGCGTAGATCTGTTTCGGCGCGTTGCCGTAGTTGGCGAAGGGTTCGGCGGGGGCCGGCCGCGGCGGGTTCCTCGGGGCGCTTCCGGGGGTCATGGGGGCATGCCTCCGGCTGCGCGCCACGGCATCAGCCCTGGCACCACACAGTGCAATGGCCGATGTTTCGCCATTGCGCCGGAGATCCGGATGAATCCCAAGGGAAGACAATATATTATGGACACGGATGTGAAGTTCTAGACACACAAATAATAGAGTTAACACCGTTCCATATACACATTGACAATATATTCTTCTGCCGCCGCACCGACGTGTTCTGCGCAATCGTTTAGATCCGAAATCGGATTCGATGAGCTTGCAGCCCGACGTCTATGCGCTTGCGCACCGCCACCGGGCGCAAATCAGAGGCGGAGCGGCACCCCGATCACTCCCCGCGCAGCGCCTTCGCTGATTGCAGCACGACGTCGGACACCTCCAGGAGCTGGCGGGCCAGCGGGCTGGTCTTGCGCCACACCAGCCCGATGGTCCGCTGGGGTTGCGGAGCGCTGAAGCGGGCGATGGACACCGAGGCCGAGCGGGTTTCCACCGGCACGGCCATTTCCGGGATCAGCGTGACGCCGATGCCGGCGCTGACCATCTGCACCAGGGTGGACAGCGAGCTGGCGTCCAGCGTCTCCCGCGGCAGGGTCGACTGGATGTTGCAGAACGCCAGCGCCTGGTCGCGGAAGCAATGGCCCTCTTCCAGCAGCAGCAGGCGCATCTCGCACAGCGCGTCGGCGCTCGGCACCGGGGTGCCTTCATCCTTGCTCGGGCGCACCAGCATGAAGGTTTCCGAAAACAGCGCCACCTCGGCCAGCGAGGGTTCGGACACCGGCAGGGCGACGATGGCGGCATCCAGCCGGCCCTCGGTGAGTTCCTGGATCAGCTTCGGCGTCAGCGTCTCGCGCACATGGATGTCGAGTTCGGGGTAGAGCCGGTTGAGGTTGCCGATCACCGTGGGCAGCAGATAGGGCGCGATGGTCGGGATCACGCCGATGCGCAGGCGGCCCACCAGCCGGTCGCGCGAGGCCCGCGCCAGATCGCCCAGCTCGTCGACCGAGCGCAGGATCTGGCGCACGCGCAGGGCCGCTTCCTCGCCGAACTTGGTGAGGCGAACTTGGCGCGCGCCGCGTTCGATCAGCACCGCACCCAGTGCTTCTTCCAGCTCCTTGATCTGCATCGACAAGGCGGGCTGGGAGATCGCGCAGGCATCCGCCGCGCGCCCGAAATGGGCATGGCGGGCCAGGGCATCGAAGTAGCGGAGCTGCCGGAGCGTCATCGGGTTCATCAGTTTATCTTATCGCTTCGATCATCAAATCGAAATGTGCCTGATCGGTTGCCTGTGATAAGAAGTCCATGAAGTCAGAAGGGGCTTCCGGTCGCGGCCAGCCGGCGCGGCGGCAGGCCCTTTCGGTGATTGGCAAGGCAGCCCAACAGGCCAACTCCGCGGTCCGTAGCTGTCGGCGGACGCACCTTTACGGGACGCGGGACCTGATCAGGACAGGCGGGGGCATCACTCAGTCTTTGCGTTGACCAAGACGCCGGATCACGCCCACCCCATTCCCGACCCTGCACCCGGCAGGAATCGGAAAAGAACCTAAGCACGATCGGAGGAACCATGGACGGCGATAACTTGTGCCCTGTGCGACGCGGGGCTCCGGTGACCAACCGGGACTGGTGGCCAAACCAGTTGAACCTGAAGATGCTTCATCAGAACTGTGCCCTGGCCGACCCGATGGGCAAGGCGTTCGACTATGCCGAGGAGTTCAAGACCCTCGACCTGGACGCCGTTCGCCAGGACCTCTATGCGCTGATGACCGATTCGCAGCCGTGGTGGCCGGCGGACTACGGCCAC
>JAGQRL010000143.1:0-252 GCA_020425485.1 Rhodospirillaceae bacterium | reverse complement strand
TGGCCGATCAAGCAGAAGTACGGCAAGAAGCTCTCCTGGGCCGACCTGATGATCCTGGCCGGCAATACCGCCCTGGAGTCCATGGGCTTCAAGACCTTCGGCTTTGCCGGTGGCCGTGCCGATATCTGGGAGCCGGAAGAAGACATCTACTGGGGCTCCGAGCACGAGTGGCTGGCCACCAGTGACAAGCCGGAGAGCCGCTATTCCGGCGAGCGCGATCTGGAAAATCCGCTGGCCGCGGTGCAGATGGGC
>JAGQRL010000142.1 GCA_020425485.1 Rhodospirillaceae bacterium | reverse complement strand
TCGGCAAGGCCGGTACCGGGCGGACCGCAGAACAGCACCGGCCGCTCCAGCGCCAGGGCGAGATGGGCCTTGCAAGGCAGCGCCATGCCGGCGGCCCGCCGATCCAGCATCGCCAGCGCCACGTCGGCGGAGCGGATCAGACGCACCAATTCCGCATCTTCCAGCCAGGGGTGGCAGGTGATCGTGTCCGCCAAGCCGTGCGCCCGCACCGCCTCGTCGAAGCCGTGCCGCGCCGAACCGCCGCCGGCGAAGGTGAAGTGGATGGCGGGCACCTCGGCAGCCAGGCGGGCCGCTGCCTCCAGCACGCCGCTGGTGTCGTGCGCCCGGCCCAGGCTGCCGGCATGCACCACATGCAGGCCGTTGGGCTTCGGCGCCCGGCCCTCGCCGCGACCGCCGGCGGGGCCATCCGCCCAGGTGCCCGCCCAGGTGTCCGCCCAGTTGGGCACCACCGCCAGGCGCTCGCCGGCGATGCCATAGGCGGCCAGCGGTGCGGCCATCGACGGGTCGATCGCCAGGATGCGGTCGTGGGCCGCCAGCGCCATCCGCCCCGCTTCCCGCAACACCGCGGCGGACGGCGCCTCCGCCGGTGCCACGAGGTCGAACAGGTCGGGGTAGAGATCGTGAAGCCAATGGATGGAAACGGCGCCGCGCGCCTTGGCCAGCCGGCCCAGCAGGCCGAGCAGCGGCGGGTCGCTCATCAGCACCACGACGTCGGCCGGCGGATGGTCCGCCAGGCCGCGGCCAAGTGCCGCCAATTGATCCAGCGTGTCACCCCAGGTCTGGCCGCGCGGAGCTGCGACGCGGCGCACCTCCACCCCGTCGTGCCGGGCGACGCTTTCGCCCTGGCCGCAGCACAGCACCGCGGCGTCCCAGCCAAGGCTTTGCAGGTGGCGTGCGGCATCTGCGGCCAACCGCCCGGTGGCGCCCCGATCGGGCGGGAACACGCGATTGACGAAGAGGATGGACGGCATCTCAACCCGCGGCATCTGTGCGGAGGCGGCATGCTATCGCATGCCGGCAAGGGAAACGACCCTCAAGGCTCGGCATGGTTCGCAGTCCCCGCGGCGCGCACCGACACCGCACTGGCCACCATGACGAAGGCGAAATCCACCGCCTTGAACCCCGGCAGCACCAGAAAGGCCAGAACCAGCGTGCCGGCAAGCGCCACCGTGCCGGCCGACAGGCCCGCCGGCCAAACGAGACGGCCGCGGCCGATCCCCGCCAGCAACAGGCCGGCGGTCGCCGCCAGGCCAAGCAGGCCGGTCTTCACCCCGAGATAGAGCGGGGCGGCATGGAAGAAGGACACCCGCAGGTCGGGGATCGCCGGCAGCTCCACCAGGGCACCCCAGCCGAGCCCGAACACCGCATCGGCCGGGCTGCGGGCAAGCAGGTCTGCCGCCACCCCCACCTCGCCCAGATGGTTGTTCCAGCCGGCCAGGCGCATCTTCAGCTCCACCAGCCGGGCGAGCGCATCGATCCATGGCCAGACGATCGCGGCCGCCCCACCGAGGCCCGCGGCGAGGACCAGCCACGTCCAGTCCGGCCGCCGCACCAGCGCCCGCACCACGGCCACCGCCGTCGCCGCCGCCGCCAGGGCCAGCATGCCGCGCTGGGTGGTCGCCGCCGCCGCCGCCAGCGGCAAGCCCGCCAGCAGTAGCGATCCCAGCCGATCGGCCAGGCGCAGCAGCCCCGCCCGCCGGCCTTCGCCCGGCCCCAGCGCCCGCGCCGGCCAGTAGAGGGCGGCAAACCACACCAAGGGGCTGTTGGCCAGATAGTGCTGGTGCGGCCCCGCCGCCGACAGGCCAAGCGCCCCCGGCAGCGCGTCCTGATCGAGGAAGAAGCGGCCGGCCAGCACGCAGCCGGCGAGCCCGAGGGCGAGATGGGCGGCCCCGACCGGCACTCCCTCCGCCAACCTGCGGTCATCCATCCAGGCCGGCAGCAGCAGCAGCCCCAGGGGGATGACATCGCGCAGGATGTCGCTCACCGCCCAGCCATGGGCCGTGCCGGTGACCAGCGGCAGCCACAGCACCGCCAGCACGAACAGGCTGCCCACGGCCGGCTGCCACGGCCAGCCGAGTCCCACCGCCCGGCGCAGCGCCAGGGGCCAGCTCACCGCCGCCAGCAGGCACAGGCCCACCACCACCTCCGCCACGCCGATGCGATCGGGCGTCGGCGTGCCGAAGCCGGCCTGCACCGCCAGTGCCAGGGCGAGGCAGACCTGCACCTTGCGGACGGACATCGCCCGGTCCGCCGGCTGGCTTCGCGCGCCCAGCTCTCCTACAGTCATGGCCTCGGTCCGCAATTCAGCACCCGTGCCGGCAAAGAGTGCCACCGGATGGCCCATCACGTCGTTGATCTTCCCCTCGGGGGCAATCCGCCCGGCACCGCCCGCAGCGTGCGCCTGCACCGCTTCGGCAGCGCCGGCGCCCGGCCGCTGGTCTATGTGCAGGGCGGGCTGCACGCCACCGAAATACCAGGGATGCTGGCGGCCGACCGTCTGGTGCGCCGGCTGATGGCGTTGGACGCCGCCGGCGCGGTGACGGGGGAAGTGCGCGTGGTGCCCGTGGCCAATCCGCTGGGGCTCGACCAGCGGGTGTTCGACGAGCGCATCGGCCGCTTCGACATGGCCGGCAACGGCAACTTCAACCGCGACCATGCCGACCTGCTCGATGCGGTGGTGGCCAGGGTGGACGGCCGCCTCGGCGCCGACGCCGCCCAGAACGTGGCGACGATCCGGGCGGCGGCGCTGGAGGCGGTGGCGACCCTCAGCCCCCTCTCCCAGGCCGACCACCTGCGGCGCACCCTGCTGAGCCAGGCGGTCGATGCCGACATCGTGCTCGACCTCCATTGCGACGACATCGCCCCGCTGCACCTCTATCTCGGCACGCCGCTATGGCCGGGAGCGGCCGACCTGGCGGCCGATCTGGGGGCCGAAGCGGTGTTCGTGGCGGAGATTTCCGGCGGCCACCCGTTCGACGAGGCGTGCTCGGCGCTGTGGTGGCGGCTGGCCGCCCATTTCGGGCCGGAGGTGCCGATCCTCCCCGCCTGCCTGGCTTCCACCGTGGAGCTGCGGGGCATGGGGGATGTGGAGGCCGACCTGGCAGCGCGCGACGCTGCCGGGATCATCGCCTTCCTGCAGCGCCGCGGCGCCATCGCCGGCACGCCGCCGCCGCTGCCGGAGCTGCGCTGCCAGGCCACGCCGCTGGCCGGGGTGGACATGGTGTCCAGCCCGGTGGCCGGCATCGTGCTGCCCAAGGTGGCGGTGGGGGACGAGGTGGCGGCGGGCGCCTGCGTGGCGGAGGTGCTGGACCCCTCCGGGCCGGCGGCCGGCGGGCTTGAGGCCCCCCGCCCGGTGGCGTTGTGCGCGGCCACCGCCGGGCGCGTATGGAGCCTGACGACGCGCCGCTTCGTCGATCCCGGAACGGTGGTGGTGAAGATCGCCGGGGCGGCACCGCTGCCCGGCAAGACGGAGCTGCTGCTGACGCCCTGATCGCGCCGGCCCGCAGTCCGCTCAGGCGATGGCCGCTTCCACCTGACGGTCGCAGATGTAGTCGGACAGGTCCTGGTCGGCCGTCATCAGGTGATCGACGATCCAGACCTTGAAGAAGTCGAGCAGCTCTCCGCTGATATCGTCGGGCCGCTCTTCCACCGCACCGGCCAGCGTGCTCAGCTCCTCCAGGAACCGGTCGTGCAGGGCCTTGTGCTCTTCATAGGCGGGGTAGCGATGGCGGAGCATCACATGCTCCTCGCGCGTGAAATGCGACATCGCGTAATCGGCCAGGGCGCACACGGTTTCGGCGATGATCGATCGGCCCTGGTTGCGCTGAACGGCATCCTCGAACCGGTTGAACAGACCCACGAGCTTTTCGTGGTCGTCATCGATGCCCTTGTGGCCCACGCACAAGGATCCATCCCAGACAAGAGGCATGCTGCGTTCCTTCAAGGCTCGCCGACTCACTCATTAAAATAGCAGCCCAACACTTAACAAATCATGGATTGTGGTGCGGCGGGTGCCTTAGCCGGGCTTTGGCCCGCAAAGTCAGCGCGGACAATTTACCCTGTAACTCCAACGCGTTGGGAACAGCCGATTGGAATTCACGACCACCTGCACGTAAGGATCGTTACCAATCGGGGTAAAGAAGAACTGCAGCCGGCCGCGCCCGGAAACCATGCCCGGCGTCGCCACCACCCGCTGGCCGTGGTACCAGACCTCGATGCTGTCGGGCACGCGCACGGTGTCGTAGTCCACCGTCACGATGCCGCCGCGGGTCCCCAAGTTGACGGTGCGCCGGTCGTCGTGGCGCCCGGCCGCCGACATGTCGGTATCGCACAGGCTCACCGGCCCCGGCGGCGGCGGCGGTGTGGGCTGCGGCTGGGGTTGTGGCTGCAGCGGCTGGGGCTGCGGCTGCAGCGGCTGGGGTTGCGGCTCGATGGGCTGGGGCTGGATCGGCTGCGGTTCCGGCTGCGGCGGCAGCGGCGGCGGATCGGGCCGGCGTTCCGGCAGGCCCGGCGGGTCCGGCACCGGATCGGGTTCAGGTTCCGGTTCGGGCTCCACCACCGGCTCCGGCGGCGGCGGCGGTTCCGGCTCTTCGAGCTGGGCGATCTGGATCGGCGGTTCGGGTTCCGGCTCGGGCTCCGGCGGCATCGGGCAGTCGGCGGCATCGATCATCGCCAGCCGCAGGCGCTGCAACTCTTCCTCCAGCACCTCGTTGCGCTGGCGTTCGGCCACCAGCACGCCGGTGCGTGGATCGGGATCTTCGGGCTCCGGGCAGAAGGTGAGGATCGGCTGGCCGTCCACCCAGGCCAGCCCGCAGGCTTCCAGCACGCGCCAGCCCGCCCCGCCCAGCGCCAGGATCAGCAGGATCCAGAGCGGCAGGGTCCAGCCAATCCACCGGTACCTGGGCGACCCAGAGGCCACGGGCGTGCTCCCAATGCCACGGACGCCGGCCGGCGCGACTGCCATTCGGTCACGCAGGCCCACGACAAGCAGGCCATAGTCGCCGCGGAAAATGGCAAATCTGGGCGGACACTTGGCCGGTTTTGCCTCATTGCCGAGGCAGGGAGGCGGATCGCCGTGCGGCCGCCGGCCGTCGCGTCACCAATGTTCGGAGAGATCGGCGGCACCGCGCCACTCCTCCAGGCGCCGCAAGGTCGGCCGCGTGGTGTCGGGCGGCAGGGTGTCGAGGCCGAAGAACCCCACCTCGGCGATCTCCAGGCTGCGGTGCTCGGCCGGGCGCCAGGCGTCCACGAGGTAGAGCGCCACGTGGTCGCAATAGCCCACCTGGAAGTTGGCATAGAGGTGGATGAGGCGGCCCAGCCGGTCCACCCGCACGCCCGCCTCCTCCTCGGTTTCGCGGATGGCCGCATCCGCCGTGGTTTCCCAGCGCTTGACGCCGCCGCCGGGCAGGTACCAGCCCGGCCGGTAGGTGTGGCGCACCAGGCAAACCGCCCCCTCGCCATCGAACATCAGCGTGCGCACGCCGAGCCGGAAGGGCTTGGCGATGCCCATCCAGCCGCGGCTGAGCCGATAGAGCGTGCGCGGAAACGGCAGGCGGGTGAGCGCCACCGCCGGGTCAGCCTGCGCCTTCGGGCGGGGCCGGCACCTGCGGTGTGGCATCGAAAAAGCCGCCGATGGCGCGGAAGATGCCCGCGGCGAACACGCCGGCCAGCGCCAGCCCCGGCCAGTAGGCCTCGGTCCAGGTGGCCAGGAAGGCGGCAGCGACACCCATGGCAGCGAACAGCGCCATGGCCAGCAGGTTGCCGCGGCGGGTGGCGGGCCAGGGCAGGCCCACCGGCTCGCCCGCCGGCACCGCCCCCACCACGCGGAAGATCAGCAGGCAGCTTGCCGCCACCTGCACCAGGCCGAGCACATAGAGCGCGCCGCCGCCGGCATCCGCCGCCACCGTAAGCCCCAGCAGGCCGCTTGCCGTCAGCGCCGCCAGCGCCAGCATCCAGGAAGAAAACCCGACCATCACCTGTCCCGTCCCTGCTCCGTCCCGTCCTCGGTCACGCGCCGCCACCCGGTGCCGGCCGCAAATGGCGATGGGCGACCAGGGCCGCCAGCACGCCCAGCACAGCCGCCGCCGCCATCGCCGCGGCATAGGCGGTGTCGAACGCCGCTTCCAGCACCGCCCGGTCCGCCTCCCCCGGCGCCGGCAGCACGCCGAAGCGCAAGCCCGCATGGGCAAGGCCGGCCCCATCCACCTGCCCGAAA
The DNA here is from genome assembly GCA_020425485.1 of Rhodospirillaceae bacterium. Classification (GTDB taxonomy): domain Bacteria; phylum Pseudomonadota; class Alphaproteobacteria; order DSM-16000; family Inquilinaceae; genus JACKIH01. The sequence goes on along the minus strand of JAGQRL010000142.1, from coordinate 11,042 downwards.
TAGATCATCCCGGCGATGGAGCCCAGCACCGCCACCGACAACAGGCCGGCAATCCGGCTGGCGGCGTTGTTGATGCCGGAAGCTGCCCCCACCCGATCGTCGGCCGCGGCGTTCATCACCGCCGTGGTCAGCGGCGCCACCACCAGCGCCATGCCGCAGGCCAGCATCGCCACCGGCAGGGCGATGCCCGGCACGAAGGCACCGATCTGCACGGCCAGCACCGCGGCGGCCCCGCCCACCAGCAGCGAGCCCGCCACCAGTAGCCGGGCGGGCCCATGGCGATCCGCCCAGGCGCCCGAGCGGCGCGACACCAGGCCGATCATCAGCCCCACCGGCAGCAGCGTCAGCCCGACCTCGATGGCCGACAGCCCGCGCCGGGCGATCAGCTCGAACGGCAGCAGGAACATGATCCCGCGCAAGGCGCCGTAGAGAAACAGCGTCAGCAGGTTGGCGGCGGCAAACGCGCGGTCGGCAAACAGCGCCAGCGGCACCAGGGGGGACGGCGCTGTCGCCTCCACCCGCAAGAACAGCACCAGGGCGCCGGCCGCCACCGCCAGCAGCGCCAATGCCGGCCATACCGGCCCGCCGGCGTCCGAAAACAGGGTGAGCCCCACGGTGAGCGCCCCGAAAGCGGTGATCGCCAGCACCGCACCCGGCCAATCCAGCGATCCCGAGGCGCCCGCGTTGCGGCTTTCGGCGATGTGCCGTGCGGCAAACCACAAAGCCGCGGCGGAGAACGGCAGGTTGACCCAGAACACCGCCCGCCAGTCCAGCAGGTCCACCAGGATGCCGCCGAGCGGCGGCCCCATGGAGGTGGTGATGGCGGACGCGCCGGCCCAGATGCCGATGGCGTGGCCGCGCACCGCCTTGGGGAAGGTGGCGGCGATGATCGCCAGGCTCTGGGGCACCAGCAGGGCCGCCCCCAGCCCCTGGGCCGCGCGTGCGGCGATCAGGGTACCGGCCGTCGGCGCCAGCGCGCAGGCCAGCGAGGACAGCCCGAACAGGGCGATGCCGAGGAGGAAGATGCGCTTGCGCCCGAAGCGGTCGCCCGCCGCCCCGCCGATCAGGATCAGCCCGCCGAGCAGCAGGGCATAGGCGTTGACCACCCACTGCACCGCGGCGAAGCCGGCGCCGAGGTCGCGCTGGATGGCCGGCAGGGCGATGTTGACCACGTTGGCATCGATGAACGCCATGGCCGACGCCAGGATGGTGGCCACCAGCACGAAGGGCCGGGCCGGCGCCGGACAGGCCGTGCTGCCGACCGCCGCTTCCGTTCCGCCGCTGGCCGCTTCCTCTGCCACCCTTGCCGCCACCCCTGCTCCTGCCACCCAAGCTCCTGTGCGATGATGGGAGCACGGACCGGGCAAAGCAAAGCGGGGCAGCCATTCGGCTGCCCCGCTCGCCAGGCGTTGGCCGGTCGGGTGGATCGGATCAGGAGCCGATCACGCCACCGCCCTGCTTGGTGATCACCACCACCGACGGGCGCGGCGGCATGCCGTCCTGGAAGTCCGGCCAGCGGGTGGCCGGATCCTCGAAGGTCGAGGTCCGCTCGAAGCCCGGGTAGGCGGCGGTGCCGTCGGTCGCCGGATGCTGGACCGCGACGATGAAGGTCTGGTCGTCCGGCAGGAAGCAGGGGCCGCACATTTCGGCACCCACCGGCACGCGGAAGAACATCTTGCCGGTGCCGCGCAGATCGCCTTCGGTCTCCAGGCCCCAGATGCCGTCGGCGGTGCCGCTGCGGGCCCAGCCGCCACCCTGGTCGGTGGACACCCACAGGCGACCCTGGGAGTCGATCACGCAGTTGTCCGGTGCGGCAAACCAGCCGTTCTCGCTGGTCGCCGGGTTCCACACGGCACCGACATCGCCGGCCGCCGGATCGCCGCACTGTACCAGCACCTCCCAGGTGCCGGTGGTGGCGGTGTTGTCGTCGCCGGTCTCGGTGATCTCGACGATGTGACCGAACGCGTTGTCGGCGCGCGGGTTGGCGCCGTCCACCTGCTCGGCGGTGCGCCGGGTGTTGTTGGTCAGCATCGCGTAGATCTTCTTGGTCGTCGCGCTGACGCCCAGATCTTCCGGCCGATCCATCGGCGTGGCGCCCAGGGCATCGCCGGCCAGCCGCGTGCCGATCAGCACATCGGCCTGGCTGTTGAAGCCGTTCTCCGCGGTCAGCGGGCCTTCGCCATGGACCATCGGCAGCCAGTCCAGGGTGCCGTCCTCGTTGAAGCGGGCGACGTAGAGCGTGCCCTCGTCGAGCAGGCCGAAATTCGCCGCCCGGTCCTCGGTGTTCACCGTGCCGGCGCTGACGAACTTGTAGATGTAGTCGAAGCGCTCATCGTCGCCCATGTAGACGACGAGCTGGCCGCTGTCGGCGACGATGGATTCGGCACCTTCGTGCTTGAAGCGGCCCAGCGCGGTGCGCTTCACCGGCACCGAATGCGGATCGAGCGGATCGATCTCGACGATCCAGCCGAAGCGGTTCGCCTCGTTGGGCTCCTGGTTGATGTTGAAGCGCGAGAAGTGCTCGCCCCAATTGTACCAGCCGCCGGGCACGCCATAGCGGTCGTAGTTGGCGTTTTCCGGGTGATCTTCGGTCAGCTCGCCCCAGAAGTAGCCGTTGAAGTTCTCTTCGCAGGTCAGGTAGCTGCCGTAGGCGGTGATGCCGCCGGCACAGTTGTTGACGGTGCCGATCACGCGGGTGCCGGCGGCGTCGTAGGCGGTCTTCATGCGGGCATCGCCGGCGGCCGGGCCGCTGATTTCCATCGGCGTGCTGCGCAGCGAGATGCGGCGGTTGTAGGGGCTGTCGGCCACCACCCGCCAGGTGCCGTCGACCTTCTCGATTTCGATGATCGAGTTGCCGTGGGCGGCCATTTCGATCTCGATGAGGTCGGGGGTCATGTTGGCGAAGCCGGTTTCGTCCTGCACGCCGACACCCGGGAACATCACCTCTTCGTTGGTGTATTCGTGGTTGACGCAGAGCAGGCCGTGATCGGGGTTGTTCGACCCGAAGGGCAGGCCGACATAGCCGACGAAGTCGTTGTTGTAGCCGAACTGCATTTCCTGGGCGGCGGCGGTCTGGGCGTGCGGATCGAACGCCGGCGACCCGGCGACCACGGGATCGCCCCAGCGGATCAGGATGTCGGCGTTGTAGCCCGGCGCCACATGGTGGGTTTCGTCCACACCGTGCGAGATTTCCTCGAACACGTAGCGCGAGGTGGTCTGCGCCGCGGCGTCCATGGAGCGCAGCAGGCTCGGCCCGAAGGTGGCGGCAACCGCGGTGGCGGTCAGCGAGCCGCGCAGGAAGTTGCGGCGGCCGAAGCGCGCGGCGACCACGTCGCCGAAGGTCGGCGCCTGCGACTGGTTGCGGCCGACGTCTTCCGCGGCCTCAAAGGCTTCGGCCTTGCACGAAAACTGGGGATCGCGTTGGTCCATGTCTTATCCCTCTCCCTGGTTGCCCCGACCGGAACGGCCGGACCCCGGCATCGGCCGGAGGCGAATGCGCGTGAGAGGGGCGTTAGCACGAGTGCGTTATCGTTTTTTGACAGGAGCTTTACAAATCCGTTGCTGCCCGGCGCCCGCAGGGGTGCCGCAGCCGGCCCGTCGCGCAGGCCCTGGATCTCTACTGTGAATTGAAAAACTCTATTTGTGGCACCCAAACGCCAAACGGCCGCCCCATGCCCCTTGGAGCGGCCGTTCGTTCAGGCTGGGCCGGCTGGGTCAGCCGGCCCTCAATGGTCGGTGATCAGCAGTACGGCGACCCGCGGCCATAGCCGCTGGCATCGGTGATGTTGCCGTTGTCCGCATCGGTCAGGCCGGTCCAGATACCGCCGGAGCCGCGCGGGCAGGACCCACTATCGGTCCAGGTGCCGTTGTCGATGTCCGCCGCATGGGCCTGGTTCATGGTGCCGCTGGCGGCCAGCATGGCCGTGCCGGCAGCGCCGACGCCCAGCATGCCGAGCAGCGACCGGCGCCCAACCTTGTCCGTGGTCTTGATCTCTCCATCGGTCAGCGACCGACGCTCTTTCTTCTCACTCATCCGCGCCCTCCCGCAGGCTGAAAAAAATGTCCGGCATACCTGACCCGACGTGTCAACAATACCCTGACCCGCAGATCTCTTGCAAGTCGCCAAACGCAAACTAGTGCAAGTTCCTAAGAATAGCCCAAGTCAGGGCACATCGCCCTCGGATTGCGACTGAAACTGTGGCAAAAGGAAGGCCGAATTCGGGCAGACGCGATGGTAAACGTCGGGGGAGTGACCAAGAATGATCGTGATGTGGATCGCCTGCCGGCCCGGTCAAGCCACGGCGCCCCCCCTTCGTCCAGCGGCCCGCCAGCGGAGCACCTGGCCATGACCCATACCGGAGATGCCCACCACGACCGGCTGGAGGACGTGGTCGACCGCTACCTGGCGGTGTGGCAGGCCGCCGACGCCGACCGGCTGGGCGACCTCATCGATCTGATGGAGCGGGAGATGCGCTACCGCGGCCCCTTCCACGACGTCACCGGGCGCGAGGCCGTGGTCGCCGTCTGGCAGTCGGTGTTCGAGCGCATCGACCACGTGCACATCGACATCCGCGCCCGCGCCCGCGACGACCTGGTGATCCTGGTGCTGTGGACCTTCCGCTTCCGCACCGGCCGGCGTGGCATGCCGCACCTGCTGGAAGGCGTTTCGGAGCTGCGCCAGAACACCGACAGCGGCCTCATCGAAGCCCATCTGGACCATTGGGATGCCGCCGGCCAGGTGTACGAGGACCTCTCCCTGATCGGCTGGATCATCCGCCTCGCCCGCCGGCGCATCGGCGGCAGGCCGCGCAGAAACGCCTATGCCGAGGGCGAGGGCGAGGGCGAGGGCGAGGGCGAGGGCGCGGACGACGACCCTCAGCAATAGCCGGGGTCGTTGTCGAAGCGGGCCTGCAGGCCGTCCAGCGTGTATTCCTCCTGGGGCGGGTAGGCGCCGCATTCCAGGAAGTTGGGGTCGGCGAACACGCAGCCCGGCCCGCAAAGCTGCGCCGCCCTTTCGTCGTCATACAGGTTCAGCCACACCCGGCCGCCGGGGGTGGCGATGTAGCCATCCACCCCTTCCTCGATATCCCCCTGCAGATCTTCGTAGGAGGGCACCTCGCTGTCCTCGTCCGGGGAATAGGCCCCGTGGGTGTGGTAGGAGGCGTAGATCTCGAAACCCTCGGGCGGTTCGTCGGGAAGGCAGCTATCCACCGTGCCGGGCACCGCCGGGGTGGCGGCAACCTGCCCCGAAGCATCGACGCCGAGATAGCCGCAGTATTCGCGGTTTTCGGCAATCGAGGTGTGCTGAAGGGCATCCAGGGTCCTCAGCGCCAGGGTGTCCAGCTCCTCGTACAGCCAGACGTGATCCTCGTCCTGGGCGAACGCAGCGCGCGCCACCGCGAAGGACACGACGGACGCCAAAGCCAACAGGCGCATCTGCGCTCCCCTCCCCAGGACCGGAGTTGTTCTGCCGCGACGATGGCTGAGACCGCACCCGGGTACAAGCCGGCGCAGGCGGTGCGGTGCGGTGCGGCGGGCTGGGCCGCTCAGTCCCGGTCGACGGCGATCTGGGCGACGTCGATGGTGCCGACGGAGAAGCCGGCGGCACAGTAGTGGAAGTACTGCTCCCACATGCGCTTGAAGCGCTGGTCGAAGCCGGTTGCCTCGATGCGCGGCCAGGCCGCCTGGAAGCGGGCGTTCCAGGTGCGCAGCGTGCGCGCATAGTCCGGCCCGAAGCTCGACCAGTCGCGCAGGCGCAATCCCGCAGCATCCAGCCCCCGCTTCAGCGCCTTGGGCGAGGGCAGCATGCCGCCGGGGAAGATGTATTTCTGGATGTAGTCCATCGAGCGGCGGTAGTGCAGGAAGTCGCGGTGGTTGATGGTGATCACCTGCAGCCCGGCCCGGCCGCCCGGCTTCAGGTTCTCCCTGAGCGAGTGGAAGAAGGTGGGCCACCAGCGCTCGCCCACCGCCTCGAACATCTCGATGGAGGCGATCTTGTCGAAGCGCTGGTCGACGTCGCGGTAGTCGCGCAACTGCACGTCCACCCGCTCCGCAAGCCCTGCCTTGGCCATGCGTTCGCGGGCAAATTCCCACTGGGCGCGGCTGATGGTGATCGCGGTCACGCGCGCCCCGCGCATGCCGGCAAACTCCGCAAAGCCGCCCCAGCCGCAGCCGATTTCCAGCACCTCGTCGCGTTCGCCCAGGCCCAGCCGGCGGGCCATGGCTTCGTATTTGCGCGTCTGCGCGGCGGCCAGATCGTCGTCGGTCGGCCGGTCGAACACCGCCGACGAGTAGGTCATCGTCGGGTCGAGCCAGGTCCGGTAGAACTCGTTGCCCAGATCGTAGTGGCGGGCGATGTTGCGCTTCGCCCCTTCCCGGCTGTTGGGCCGGAAGGTGTGCACCAGGCGCTGGGCGAAGCGGTACCACAGCCGCCCCTGCATCTCCGCGCGCAGGGCATCGGTGTTGACCAGGAAGAAGCGGAACAGCGCTTCCACATCCGGGCTCGACCAGTCGCCGTCCAGATAGGCTTCGCAGAACCCCAGCTTGCCGCCCATCAGGAAGCGCCGGGCCAGCCGGTCGCGGTGGATGGCGAGCTGCACCCGGGGACCGTCCGTCTCCCCGGCGAACACGCGGCGGGTGCCGTCCGGCAACTCCACATCGATGGTGCCGATGGCGATGCGTTCCGCCAGCGCCAGCAGCAGCCGCATGGCGCGCGAGGGGCGATAGGGTCGGCGCGGGGCCGAACCGGGGGCGTGTCGGTCGGTCTGCATATCATTTTGGTGCCGCGACTTGGGCAACGGGTCAATGGGCGATGGTTGCAGGGGTGATCCGCGAACGTTGATAGAGCAGGCCCCGGCGCCACCCATGGCTGCGCGGGGGTCGACTCACGCCGTACCGGGCAGCGCGTGCAGGGCATCCAGCGCCCGCTGGCGGGCCCGCTTGTGGTCCACCATGGGCGGCGGATAGTCGCGGCCCAGCGTCACCCCGGCCGCACGCAGCACCATCGGCGGCGCTCGCCAGGGTTCGTGCAGGTGGCCGTCGTCCAGCCCCGCCAGTTCCGGCACCCAGCGGCGCACATAGGCACCGTGGGGATCGAACTTCTGGCCCTGGAGCACGGGATTGAAGATGCGGAAGAAGGGGGCGGCATCGGCACCGCAGCCGGCCACCCACTGCCAGTTGGCGACATTGTTGGCGAGGTCGGCATCCACCAGGGTGTCCCAGAACCACGCCTCGCCGTGGCGCCAGTGGATCAGCAGGTGCTTCGTCAGGAAGGACGCCACCACCATGCGCACGCGGTTGTGCATCCAGCCGGTGGCCCACAGCTCGCGCATTCCGGCATCGACGATGGGATAGCCGGTCTGCCCGCGCTGCCAGGCGGCGAGCGCTTCTGCATCGTCCGTCCACGCCATGGCGTCGAACTTGGCTTGCAGGTTGGCGTCCGGCAGGCGGGGGAAGTGGTGCAGCAGGTGGCAGCAGAACTCCCGCCACGCCAGTTGGCGCAGGAAGGCGCCCGCCCGTTCCGCGTCGCCGCTGCCAGCAAAGCGGCCGGTGGCGGCCGCCCAGATCTGGCGCGGCCCGATCTCCCCCCAATGCAGATGCGGGGAGAGGCGCGCGGTGGCTGCCTCCCCCGGCAGGTCGCGGCGGTCCTGGTAGTCCAGGATCGGGCCGTCGAGGAAGGCTGCCAGCAGCGCCTGGGCGGCCGCTTCGCCGGGCACCCAGGCCGCCCGCAACCCGCCGGCCCAATCGGGCCTGGTGGGCAGCAGGCCCCAGGCGTCCAGCGCGTCGCTTTCCGGCCAGCGCTCGGGGGCGGGAATGGCCGGCGGTGCGGCCTCCGCCACAACACCGGCGATGCGGTTGCGCAGGGCGACCCAGAACGGCTTGAACACCTGGTAGGGCCGGCCGCTGCCGGTGGAAATCTCCCACGGTTCGGCCAGCAGGCCGGCATTGAAGGTCTCGACCTCCAGACCGCGGCCCGTCAGCGCCTGCTCCACATCGCCATCGCGGGCCGCTCCGGCGGGATCGTAGCGGCGGTTCCAATGCACCGACGTCGCCTTGGTTGCCGCCGCCAGCTCGCCCAGCACGGCGGCCGGATCGCCGCGCCGCAGGATCAGGCGCGCCCCCCGGGCCGCCAGCTCGTTACTCAGGGCGGCAAGGCTGCCGGCGAGCCACCAGCGCAAGGCCCCGCCGAGCCGCCGTGGCGCGCCCTCGCCCCCCTCTTCCAGGATGAACACCGGCACCACCGCCCCGGCGCGGCAGGCCGCCGCCAGCGCCGGGTTGCCGGCCAGCCGCAGGTCCTGGCGGAACCAGACCAGCGTGGTCATGGCAGTGCCCTGGCCGGGTCGAGCCCGGCCAGCCGCCGCACCGCTTCGGTGCGCACCGCCAGCACGCGCTGGCCGGCCAGCACATACACCTCCGCGCTGCGGCCGAGCAGGCGGGTGAGCGGCGGGCTGAACACGTCCAGCCCCCCGGCATAGGCGCCGTAGGCGGGCAGGATCAGCCGGTTGCCGGCGCGCGCAAAGCAGCGGCCGCGCACGCTGCCGCGCCGGCCCGGCAGGGTGACCTTGGGGTGGTAGTGGCCGGACACCTCGCCGCCCGACACCTGGCGCGGCGGGCACGCCAGGGCTTCGTGGCGAAAGCGCAAGCCGCCTTCCACCCATTCGTCGGTCACCTCGCCGGCAAGCCCTCGCGGCGGTGCCGGATCGTGGTTGCCCAGCACCCACACCCAATGGCACCCGGCCATCAGCGCTTGCAGGGCCCCCCGCTCGTCGTCCCCCAGGCGCGAGGCGCCGCCGATGTCGTGGAAGCTGTCGCCCAGGCAGACGATGCGCTGGGGCCCCAGCCGCGCCACCGTGCGGGCAAAGCGGGCGATGGTCTCGCGGCTGTCATAGGGCGGCAGAAGCTGGCCGCCGGCGGCGGCCGCGGACCCCTTTTCCAGGTGCAGGTCGGCGACCGCCAGCAGCCCGCGGGCGGGCCACCACAGGCAGCCGTCCGGCTCCGCCACCAGGTCGGCGCCGTTCAGGCGGAAGCGGTGTCCGGCAGACTCGGTCATCTGCCCAGCTAAGCCACCCGCTGGCAGCCCAGCAATCCCCCGCGGCGCTGCTGCTTCATGGCGCCACACGGGTGAATTCGATGTCGCGGTTCGCCTGGGCTGGCGGCTCCAGCCGCGGTTCGGAGAAATAGAAACGGTCCGGCCCGTCCATCTCCACCGTCGAATACTGCATGGTCCCCAGCCAGTGCAGTTCCAGGATGGGAACCGGGCCGGCCGGCGTGTCCACCGCGCCGGACACCGACCAGGGGACGACCAGGATGGTGCGGCCGGCCTGGAAATCGGCAACCCGGTCGGCATCGAAGACGATGGTGAGTTGCTGGCCGTTGTGCTCGCCCTGCCAGGTGCCGAGGAAATCGCCCGCCGCAGGATCCAGGCTGGGCAGCAGGGAGGGGGCAAGCTCGGTGCCCGGCGGCGCTTCGGTGCCCGGCCGGCGGGTGAGCACCGCGGCCAGGGCATCCCAATCGACCGAGGGGTTGAACACCGTCAGCGCCAGTTCGTCGGGCGAGGGAAACGCGGCCTGGCCATAGCCGGTTTCGCCGCCGCTCACGGCGCGCAGGATCAGCATGTCGACGCCGAACACTTGCGCATGGGCGAACACGCTCCAATCCATCTCCACGATCACGCCGTCGGTGCGCTCCATCACGGCGGTGCCGTCGGCGTTGAAGGTGAGCACGGCGGCATCGCTCTCCCAGGTGCCGAGCAGCCGGGCGGGATCGGCCGGTTCCGCCGCAAGGGCGGCGGGAACGCACAGCAGGCAGACAAGTGCCGCGATGATGCCTCGGCGCATGCCGCCGTCCTCCCATGGATCCCTTCGGGGGCGGCACCTTACCACCGCGGCCCGGCGGCTCACAAAGGCAGGCCGGGCTGGGCTGGGTCCTGGTCCACCAGTTCCGGCATGGCCTCGCGGATCAGCGCTTCGGCCTCCTCCAGCAGGGCATCCATGGCGCTGCCGTAAACCTGCTCGCGCCCCACTTCCAAGAGGATGGGGACGGCCAGCGGCGACACCCGGTCGAGCCGCCGATGGTCGATGCGCCCGCGCACCCGCGCCAGCAGGTCGGCCAGCCGGCCGATATCCGTCAGCCCGCGCGCGGCGTCGTTGCGGGTGGCGCGCAGCAGCACGTGGCCCGGCTCGTGCCGGCGCAGCACGTCGTAGATCAGATCGGAGTTCACGGTGACCTGTTTGCCCGATTTCTCCTGGCCGGGATGGCGGCGTTCGATCAGCCCGGCGATCACCGCCACGTTGCGGAAGGTGCGGCGCAAGAGGCTGCTTTCCGCCATCCAGGCTTCCAGGTCGTCGCCCAGCATGTCCTCATCGAACAGCGCGTCCATGCCGGTGGGCTCGCCCAGGCTCCACGACGCGATCACGTAGTCGGTGGCAACGAAGCCGAGCGGCTGCACGCCGGCGCGTTCCAGCCGGCGGGTCAGCAGCATGCCCAGCGTCTGGTGGGCGTTGCGGCCTTCGAAGGTGTAGGCGACGAGGAACCACTTCCCTCCCCGCGGAAAGGTTTCCACCAGCAGCCGGTCGGCGCGCGGCAGCACGGAGCGCCAGCGTTGCAAGCGCAGCCATTCCTGCACCGCGGCGGGCAGCAGCGGCCACAGGGAGGGGTCGGCCAGCATGGCGCGCACCCGGTCGGCCAGATGGGTCGACAGGGGCAGCCGGCCGCCGCCGTAGACCGGCACCTTGGGTTCCCCCATGCCGCCGCGGGTGCAGATCAGCGTGGTTTCCCTCAGACCCTGGAAGGTCAGCAGCTCGCCGGCGAACATGAAGGTGTCGCCCGGCAGCAGGCCGTTGACGAAATACTCCTCCACCTCGCCCAGCCGCCTTCCGCCGCGAAGCTGCACCTTCACCATGGTGGACTCCACGATGGTGCCCACGTTCATGCGGTAGCGCTGGGCGAATGCCGTGTTGGCCAGCTCGTAGGTGCCGGCTTCGCTGCGGGCAAGCCGGTGGTAGCGGTCGTAGGCGGCCAGCGCGTAGCCGCCGGTGGCGACG
>JAGQRL010000007.1:6238-6444 GCA_020425485.1 Rhodospirillaceae bacterium | reverse complement strand
AGCTTCTTCATGTCCTCCTGCGCCATGGCGACCAGGGAGGTGTAGATGATCGCCACCACGCTGAGGGTGTAGATCAGCGGCGTGAACTCCGCCGTCGCCTCCGGCAGCATGGGGATGGAGAACCTGAGGAAGCCGTAGCCGCCCATCTTCAAGAGCACGCCGGCCAGGATCACCGAACCCGCGGTGGGCGCTTCCACGTGGGCATC
>JAGQRL010000007.1:2365-6217 GCA_020425485.1 Rhodospirillaceae bacterium | reverse complement strand
CATCGGCACCTTCACCGCGAAGGACGCGAACATGGCGAGCCACATCCAGGTCTGCATGCCGGCGGGGAAGTGATAGATCAGCAGCGTCGGGATATCGGTGGTGCCGACTTCCAGATAGATGGCCAGCAGCGCCAGCAGCATCAGCACCGAGCCGAGCAGCGTGAACAAGAAGAACTTGAAGGCCGCATACACGCGCCGCGAGCCGCTGCCCCACACCCCGATGATGATGAACATCGGGATCAGCACGCCTTCGAAGAACACGTAGAACAGCACGAAGTCCAGCGCGCAGAACATTCCGATCATCATGGTTTCCAGGATGAGGAATGCGATCATGTATTCCTTCACCCGGTCGACGATCTTCCACGACGCGAGGATGCACAGCGGGGTGAGCAGGGTGGAAAGCAGGACGAACATCATGGAGATGCCGTCCACGCCCACATGGTAGGCGATCCCCAGATGCGGGAACCAATCCATGTGCTCCTCGAACTGGAAGTCCGGGGTCGAGGAGTCGAAGTTGAACCACACGAACAGCGACAGCACGAAGGTGAGCAGGGAGGCCCACAGCGCCATCCAGCGGGCGTTGGCTGCCGTCTCCTCGGCCGGGCCGCGGACGATCAGGAAAATGATCGCAGCGCCAGCCAGCGGCACGAAGGTGACCAGGGACAACAGCGGCCAGGTCATCGGTTGAACCCCTTCCTCGACCTTACGCCGATACGGTGCACAGGTACCACGTGACCAGCCCCACCGCGCCCACCAGCATGGCGAACACGTAGTGGTAGACGTAGCCGGTCTGCAGCCGGCTCGCCTGGCGGGCCACCATGCGGGTGGTCGCCGCGATCCCGTCGGGGCCGAGCCCGTCGATCACCGCGCCGTCGCCGCCCTTCCACAGCAGGCGGCCAAGCAGGTTGGCCGGCCGCACCACGGCCCAGTGGAACAGCTCGTCGAAGTACCACTTGTTGAGCAGGAACACGTAGACCGGCCGCGTCGCCCGCGCGATCACCGCCGAGAGGCCCGGCCGCATCATGTAGATCACATAGGCCAGCGCGATGCCGCCGAAGGCCAGCACCAGCGGCAGGATCTTGCCCCAGAAGGGCACGTGGTGGGCGGCCTCCACGGTGTCGTTGGCGTGCAGCACGAACAGCGCCTCGCCCCAGAAGGCTTCCCGGCCATGGCCGGCGAAGGCGTCGTAGCCGATCCAGCCGGCGAAGATGGCGCCGGCCGCCAGCGGCACCAGCGGGCCCAGCATCACCCAGGACGACTCGTGCACATGCGCCGCCACCTTCTCTTCCGCCCGCGAGGGGCCATGGAAGGTCATGATGATCAGGCGCCAGGAATAGAAGGCGGTGAGGAAGGCGGCGATCACGCCCAGCCAGTAGGCGAGGTCGCCGAACCAGCTATCGTCGGCGAACGCCGATTCCAGGATCAGGTCCTTGGAATAGAAGCCGGCCGCCCCGAACACGCCGTAGATGCCGATGCCCGCCAGCGCCAGGCTGCCGATCCACATCAACGCATAGGTGTAAGGGATCTGCTTCCAGATGCCGCCCATCTTGCGCATGTCCTGCTCGTCGGACATGGCGTGGATCACGCTGCCGGCGCCGAGGAACAGCAGGCTCTTGAAGAAGGCGTGGGTCATCAGGTGGAAGATGGCCGCCGAGTAGGCCGACACGCCTAGCGCGAAGAACATGTAGCCGAGCTGGCTCATGGTGGAATAGGCGATCACCCGCTTGATGTCGTTCTGGGTGATGCCGATGGTGGCGGCGACGATGGCGGTGGCCGCCCCCACCAGGCACACCACGGTCAGCGCGTCCGGCGCGTATTCGAACAGCGGCGACATCCGCGCCACCATGAACACGCCCGCCGTCACCATGGTGGCGGCNNTCAGGGCCGACACCGGGGTGGGGCCTTCCATGGCGTCCGGCAGCCAGGTGTGCAGGCCGAGCTGGGCCGATTTGCCCATGGCGCCCATGAACAGCAGCAGGCAGGCGCAGGTCAGCGCATTCACCTCGTAGCCGAGGAAGTTGAAGGTGGCATCGGCGTATTCGGAGGCGGAGGAGAAGATCGTCTCGAACTCCACCGAGCCGAAGATCATGAACACCGCGAAGATGCCCAGCGCGAAGCCGAAGTCGCCGATGCGGTTGACGACGAAGGCCTTCACCGCGGCGGCGCGGGCGCTTTCCCGCTCGTGCCAGAAGCCGATCAGCAGGTAGGAGGCCAGGCCCACGCCTTCCCAGCCGAAATAGAGCTGCACCAGGTTGTCCGCCGTCACCAGCATCAGCANNCAGCATGGCGAAGGTGAACAGGCTGAGATAGCTGAAGAAGCGCGCCCGGTGGCCGTCGTGCGCCATGTAGCCGATGGAGTAGATGTGCACCATCGAGGACACGCCGTTGACGACGATCAGCATGACCGCCGTCAGCGCATCGAAGCGCAGCGCCCACGACACCTCGAAGGCGCCGCTGTCGATGAAGGTGAACAGGCTGACCGTGTAGGCTTCGCTGCCCTCGCCCGTCAGCTTGAAGAACAGGATCACCGACAGGACGGCGGACACGCACACCGCGGTGACGGTCACCGCCATGGCCCCGCGCGCGCCGATGGAGCGGCCGAACAGCCCGGCGACGATGCAGCCGATCAGCGGCAGGAAGATCGTGGCGACTTCCATGCCCCTACCCTTTCATCATGTTGATGTCCCGCACCGCGATGGTCCCGCGGTTGCGGAAATACACCACCAGGATGGCCAGCCCGATGGCCGCCTCCGCCGCCGCGACGGTGAGGACGAACAGGGCGAACACCTGGCCCACCAGGTCGCCCAGATGGGTGGAGAAGGCCACCAGATTGATGTTCACCGCCAGCAGCATCAGCTCCACCGACATCAGGATGATGATGACGTTGCGGCGGTTGAGGAAGATGCCGACGATGCCGATGGTGAACAGCAGGGCTGCCACCGTCAGATAGTGTTCGAGGCCGATCGGCATGGCTACACCCCTTCCCCGACGCCCGGCCGGGCCTTGACCACCACGTCTTCGGGGCGGCGCGACACCTGGTCTGCGATCTTCTGGCGGCGCACGCCGACGCGGTGGCGCAGCGTCAGCACGATGGCACCGATCATCGCCACCAGCAGCACCAGGCCGGCCGACTGGAACAAGAACAGGTACTGGGTGTAGAGCACGCGCCCCAGCGCTTCGATGTTGCTCTGGTCCACCGGCAGCGCTTCGCCCTGGGCCAGCGCATCGGCGTCGGAAATCAGTGCCACCGAGCCGATGACGAAGATCAGCTCCACGGCCAGCACCACGCCGATCAGCGCGCCCAGCGGCAGGTACTGCAGGAAGCCCTGCTTCAGTTCGCGGAAATCGATGTCCAGCATCATCACCACGAACAAGAACAGCACGGCGACGGCGCCGACGTAGACCACCACCAGGATCATCGCCAGGAACTCCGCCCCCATCAGCACGAACAGGGCGGCAGCGCTGAAGAACGCCAGGATGAGGAACAGCACGGAGTGCACGGGATTCCGCGCAGAGATCACCATCAGCGCGGAGCCGATGGTCACCGTGGCGAAGAGGTAAAAGGCAAGCGTGACAACGAACATGCCGGGGTGTGCCCCCTTACGAGGCCGGTGGGATCAAGGAACGGTGGGCGCGGTTGCCCGTCCGGTTATCGGGCAGGCCAGCGGCGCTCCCGCCGGTTGCATGGGTTTTAGCGGTATGGGGCATCGGCCGCAATGTTGGCCGCAAGCTGAGCTTCCCAGCGGTCGCCGTTCGCCAGCAGCTTGTCCTTGTTGTAGAACAACTCCTCCCGGGTCTCGGTGGAGTACTCGAAGTTCGGACCCTCCACGATGGCGTCCACCGGGCAGGCTT
>JAGQRL010000007.1:301-2229 GCA_020425485.1 Rhodospirillaceae bacterium | reverse complement strand
ATGCAGCGCTCTTCCCCGTTGGGGTAGCGGCGCAGCGCGTGTTCGCCGCGGAAGCGCGGGGAGAGCAGCCCCTTTTCGTAGGGGTAGTTCAACGTCGCCTTGGGCCGGAACATGTAGCGCAGCGTCAGCGCCATGCCGGTTATCAGCTCGGTCAGCAGGAAACTGCGGGCAGTACGATCGATCACAGACATGCGTCAGAGTCCCTGTCCGGTCCGCGCGGCGGGAATGGCGGCGGGGGTTAGGGTGCGGCGGGCCATCATTCCGGCAGCCATCCGAAGGTCACCAGCACGCCGGCGGTGACGATCACCCAGCCCAGCGAAAACGGCAGGAACACCTTCCAGCCCAGCCGCATCAACTGGTCGTAGCGGTAGCGCGGCATGGTTCCGCGCACCCAGATGAAGACGAAGAGCACCACGCAGATCTTCAGGATGAACCAGAGCGGCCCCGGCACCCAGGTGAACGGCGGGAACGGCAGCGGCGACAGCCAGCCACCCAGGAACAGGATGGTGCAGAACGCACTCATCAAGATCATGTTGGCGTATTCGCCAAGGAAGAACAGCGCGTAGGTCATGGCCGAGTATTCGACCATGAAGCCGCCGGTGATCTCCGATTCGCCTTCCGGCAGGTCGAACGGCGCGCGGTTGGTTTCCGCCAGCGCCGACACGAAGAAGACGATGAACATGGGGAAGAGCGGGATGAAGAACCACAGCCCTTCCTGGGCGTGCACGATGTCCGACAGGTTCAGCGAGCCGGCGCACAGCAGCACGGAGATGATGATGAAGCCGATGGAGACTTCGTAGGACACCATCTGCGCCGCCGACCGGAGCCCGCCGAGGAAGGCGTAGCGCGAGTTGGACGCCCAGCCGGCCATGATGATGCCGTAGACCCCGAGCGAGGAGATGGCGAACAGGTAGAGGATGCCGACATTGATGTTGGCGATCACCATGCCGTCGCCGAAGGGGATCACCGCCCAGGCCACCAGGCTGAGCAGGAAGGTGAGCATCGGCGCGATGAAGAACACCGCCCGGTTCGCCCCCGCCGGCACGATGGTTTCCTTCACGAACAGCTTCAACCCGTCGGCCATCGGCTGTAAGAGCCCGAACGGCCCCACCACCATCGGCCCCTGGCGGAGCTGGATGGCGCCCAGGATCTTGCGCTCGGCATAGGTCAGGTACGCCACCGCGCCCAGCAGCGGCGCGACCACGATCATGATCTGGATGACGATCCAGATCGTCGGCCACACATAGCCGCCCCAGAACCCGCTATCCATCGGTGCCCGTCCGTTCCTTGTCGTGTGCCTCGAGGATCTCGTCGGTGCACTTGGCCATGGTCACCGAGGCCCGCGTGATCGGGTCGACCTTGTAGAAGTTGGCGACCGGCGATTCGAACGGCTGATCGCCCAGCGCCACCGTGTCGTCGCCGAAACCACCCCAGTCGCCCGGCGCCTGCAGGTCGATCTCGCCGAACACCGGGTTCACCTCGATCAGGCGGCGGCGCACCTCGGCCAGCGAGTTGTAGGGCAGTGTCTTGCCCAGCTTCTCGCTGAGTGCACGCAGGATCTTCCAGTCCTCCCGCGCCTCTCCCAGGGGGAAGCTGGCGAAGCGGGCGAGCTGCACGCGGCCTTCGGTGTTCACGTAGGTGGCCGACTTTTCGGTGTAGGCGGCCCCCGGCAGCACCACATCGGCCACCGCAGCACCGCGGTCGCCATGGTGGCCCTGGTAGATCACGAAAGGCTTGGCCAGCTTGTCGGTGTCGATCTCGTCGGCGGCCTGCAGCCACACCACGTCGATCTCCCCGGCTTCGGCCCCCGCCAGGATGCCGGCGACATCGCGCCCGCCCTTGGTCGGCAGGAAGCCGAGATCGAGGCCGCCGACGCGCGCAGCGGCCGTGTGCAGCACGTTGAAGCCGTTCCAGCCGGGATCGTCGCC
>JAGQRL010000007.1:0-199 GCA_020425485.1 Rhodospirillaceae bacterium | reverse complement strand
CGGCATCCTTCAGCACCTGGGCGAAGGGATGCTTGCCGTCGGCCACATCCTTCAGGGTCTGCGGGCCGGCGCCCAGATAGTCGGCGCGGTAGGTCAGGTCCACATTGGGGCCGATCACGCCCACCTTCAGCCCGCTGCCCTTCCACCACTGCTTGCGGATGCGGGCGTTGATGAGGGTGGCTTCCCAGCGCGGGTTGGA
>JAGQRL010000141.1 GCA_020425485.1 Rhodospirillaceae bacterium | reverse complement strand
CACCATGGGCTACGGCCTGCCGGCCTCCATCGGCGTGCAGCTTGCCCACCCCGACTCCCTGGTGGTCGACGTCGCCGGCGAAGCGTCCACCATGATGGTGCTGCAGGAGCTGGGCACCATGGCCCAGTACCGGCTGAACTGTAAGGTGTTCATCCTCAACAACCGGTGGATGGGCATGGTGCGCCAGTGGCAGGAACTGCTGCACGGCGAGCGCTACTCGGAAAGCTATTCCGAAGCCCTGCCGGACTTCGTGAAAATGGCCGAAGCCTTCGGCATCACCGGGCTGCGTGCCAGCAAGCGCGGCGAGGTGGACGACGTCATCAAGAAGATGATCGAGACCCCCGGCCCCGTCGTCGTCGACATGCAGGTGTGCAAGACGGAGAACTGCTTCCCGATGATCCCCAGCGGGGCGGCGCACAACGAAATGCTGCTCGGCCCGGGCGACCAGGGCGAGGTTTCCGAAGAAGGCATGGTCATGGTCTGACCCGCCATCCGCCGTTTGCCATGATCCCCGCGCGGCCCCGTTGAAACGAAGCGGAGCCGCGCCCGACCGGGAATACACCAATGCCCAAGATCGACGAGACCATCGAGACCCATACCATCGCCGTGCTGGTGGACAACGAGCCCGGCGTTCTCGCCCGTGTCATCGGCCTGTTTTCCGGCCGCGGCTACAATATCGAGAGCCTGACCGTCGCCGAGGTGGACCCCAACAACAACCGCTCGCGCATCACGCTGGTGACTTCCGGCACCCGCATGGTGATCGAGCAGATAAAGAACCAGCTCGGCCGCCTGGTGCCGGTCGCCCGCGTCACCGACCTGACGGACGAAGGCCCGTCGGTGGAGCGCGAACTGGCGCTGGTGAAGGTGGTGTGCACCGGCGAGCACCGCATCGAAAGCCTGCGCATCGCCGATATCTTCCGCGCCCGCGTGGTGGACAGCACCACCGACAGCTTCACCTTCGAGGTCACCGGATCGTCGCAGAAGCTGGATGCCTTCATCGGCCTGATGCGGCCCCTGGGGCTGGCCGATCTGTCGCGCACCGGCGTCGTCGCCATAGCCCGCGGGCCGGTCACCCTGCTGACCCCCGCCGCGGCCGCCTAGGCGCCCCCGCATCTCCGGCCAGGCGGGCCCTTGGCGGCCCGCCGCCGGAACGGCGAGAACGGCCAAAACCTGCTATCACTCTACGCAACCAAACAAGCCCCCGAACGGAAGCTCCCAGGAGGACCAGTCACCATGCGCGTCTATTACGATCGCGATGCCGATGTGAACCTGATCAAGTCCAAGAAGATCGTGATCGTCGGCTACGGCAGCCAGGGCCACGCCCATGCCGCCAACCTGCGCGACAGCGGCTGCCCGGAGGTGCGCGTGGCGCTGCGCCCCGGCTCGGCCTCCGCGAAGAAGGCGGAAGCCGCCGGCTTCACCGTGATGACGCCGGCCGATGCCGCGGCCTGGGCCGATGTGGTGATGGTGCTGGTGCCCGACGAGCTGCAGGGCGACCTCTACGCCGACCAGCTCGCCACCCACATGAAGACCAACGCGGCCATCGCCTTTGCCCACGGCCTCAACATCCACTTCAACCTGATCGAGCCGCGCCCGGACCTGGACGTGTTCATGGTGGCACCGAAGGGTCCCGGCCACACCGTGCGGTCGGAATACCAGCGCGGCGGCGGCGTGCCCTGCCTGGTCGCAGTCCACCAGGACGCCACCGGGGCGACGCTGGATCTCGGCCTCTCCTATGCCTGCGCCATCGGCGGCGGGCGGGCCGGCGTGATCGAAACCACCTTCAAGGAAGAGTGCGAAACCGACCTGTTCGGCGAGCAGGTGGTGCTGTGCGGCGGCCTCACCTCGCTGATCATGGCCGGGTTCGAAACCCTGACGGAAGCCGGCTACGCGCCGGAAATG
>JAGQRL010000140.1:3673-4526 GCA_020425485.1 Rhodospirillaceae bacterium | reverse complement strand
GCATGATCGACGAGCCGGGCTCGTTGGCCGGCAGGATCAGTTCGCCGATGCCGCAGCGCGGGCCGCAGCCCAGCAGCCGGATATCGTTGGCGATCTTCATCATGCTGACGGCGATGGTGTTGAGCGCGCCCGACGCTTCCACCAGCGCATCGTGCGCCGCCAGGCCCTCGAACTTGTTCTCCGCACTCTCGAAGGGGAAGCCGGTGATGGTTTCCACCTCTTGGGCGAAGCGTTCGGCAAAGCCGACCTTGGCGTTGAGCCCGGAGCCCACGGCCGTGCCGCCCTGGGCCAGGCGCAGCAGGCGGGGCAGCGTGTCCTTGATGCGCTCGATGGCGTATTCCACCTGCTTGGCGTAGCCGGAGAACTCCTGGCCCAGCGTCAGCGGGGTGGCATCCTGCAGGTGGGTGCGGCCGATCTTGACGATCGGCGCGAATTCCTCGGACTTCGCCTTCAGCGCTGCATGCAGATGCTCCAGCGACGGGATCAACTCATGGTTGATCTGCTCCACCGCGGCGATGTGCATGACGGCGGGGAAGGTGTCGTTGGAAGACTGGCCGCGGTTGCAGTGGTCGTTGGGGTGGACCGGCTTCTTGGAGCCGACCTCGCCGCCCAGCATCTGGATGGCGCGGTTGGCGATCACCTCGTTGGCGTTCATGTTGGTCTGGGTGCCGGACCCGGTCTGCCAGACCACCAGCGGGAAATGATCGGCCAGCGTGCCGTCGATCACCTCCTCCGCGGCGGCAACGACGGCATTGCCGATTTCCGCCGCCAGCTCGCCCAGCGCCATGTTGGCCTGGGCCGCCGCCTTTTTCTGAATCCCTAGGGCGCGAACCAGCGGAGCGGGCATGCGCTC
>JAGQRL010000140.1:0-3626 GCA_020425485.1 Rhodospirillaceae bacterium | reverse complement strand
CCGGTCTGCCGGCACGTTCATTTCGCCAAGGCTGTCGGTTTCGATGCGGAAATTGGCGCTATCGGGCATGGTCCTCGGGCTCCTGGAAACCTGCGGCAGAGCGGTGGCCGGGCGCTGCCGTTACGCGGCGCACCATAGCGGCTCACGCGGGCGCAAACCAGACGTGACGGGATTTGCTGGTACACGACCTATGCAATAGCCATATAATCAATATGGAAATGGAGAGAGCCGGCCGTCTTCGTGTTTCCGTGCCAGGCGGCCGGACAGCCATGGGAGGCCGCTATGCTCCAAAGACCTTTGAAGGACGTCCTGCGCCATCAGCACCTCTGCTATCTGCCAATGACGGCAACGGTGCGCAGCGCGGCGGCCGAGATGGCACGCCGCCATATCGCGGCTGTGCTGGTGGTCGACGAGGAGGATAACCTGCGCGGCATCTTCACCGAACGCGACGTGCTCGACCGTGTGATGATGGCAAGCCGGGATCCTGACGCAACCTCGTTGTCGGAGGTGATGACCCACGACCCGGTGACCATCGATGCCAGCCAGCCGGTGCGCAACTGCATTGCCGAACTGAAGGCCAATGACGTGCGCCATATGCCGGTGCTGGACGGAGACACGTTGATCGGCATCGTTTCCATGCGCGACTTCCTGGCTGACGAGATCGCGGAGTTGGACCACGAGCGCGACCACGCTCAGATCATCTGGGAGACTCTGCGGTAGACTTGCCGCCCCGGGCCTGCCGCCAAGCGGCGGACCCGGGACCGACCTCTGGCCTTGCTTGAGCCGGGTGGCGTGCCGCCGCCGGTTCCTGGTGCCGTGCGCTCCGCTGAGGCCGCGAAGGTCGAACCGAGTCGCCGGGTAAGGCGAGGGGGAGTGCCATGTCGACGCTGTACCGCCATACCCAACCGGCCCGCATCCTCATGTGGGTCTATGGGGTCACCTTTGTCGTGCTGCTGGCGGTGGCGCTGGTGGTCAACAACACGGTCGGCTGGGTCGTCCTGGCCGCCGTGGCCGCCGTGGAGCTTGGCGTCGGCTACCTCTTCTCCTCGCTCACCGTGGAGGTGACCCAGGACACCCTGGCCTGGCATTTCGGCCCCGGCGTCATCCGCAAGAGCCTGCCGCGGGCGGAGATCGCCGAGGTGCACCCCGTACCCACCAAGTGGTGGTACGGCTGGGGCATCCGCATGACGCCCAAGGGCTGGCTCTATTCGGTGTCCGGCCTGGAAGCGGTGGCGGTGACCCGGACATCGGGCCGGACCACGCTGATCGGCACCGACGATCCGCTGGGGCTGGCCAATGCCCTGACGGGTGTGACCGACCACGCCGCGGCGGAAGGCAGCCACCGGCCGCATATCCGCGCGTAGGCGCCGTCTATTGGTGCTGCACCAGCCCTCTCCCCCGCCCGACCACTCAAGCCGTTGTAAAATATCGGGTGGTCGGGCGGCGGGGTTGGGCCGGGAAGCCCCCGGCCCAACGGCCGGAACCGACTCCGCCAAAGGCGAAAACGATCAAAGCCGCAGGCGGGCGCCGGCGAGGAAGCCGTGGTCCTGCGAGGTGCGGCTGAAGCGCCCGGCATAGCCGGCCGATAGCGCCCAGCCGCCATCGCTGGGCATCAGGTCGATGGAAACGGCGACGGCACCGCTGTGCCGCGGTTCTTCCACCGCAGGCACCGTAAATTCCACGGCAGCACCGGGGAAATGCGCGGTCAGTCCGCTATCGCGGTCGCCCACTTCCGCCACATAGAGCGCTTCGGCCTGGGGGGCCAGCACCAGCCCGCCGCCCAGATCGATCTCGGTCGACACGCCGATGCCGAGTCGCGGCTGCACGCTGACGCTGTTGGATGATGCCACCGCCAGGTTGGCGCCGGCCGCCCCGGTTTCCTGCCAGGCTTGCTGGTGCAGCCACGACACCGCGAGCCCGGCCACCGGGGCGAGGGTGAAGCCATCCACCGCCAGCTCGTAGCGTGCCGCGATGTCGCCGGTCACCTCGTAGCCATCGCGATCGCCGGTGGCGGTGAGGGCCAGTGCGGGGAGCCGCCGGGCGCTGTCGAAGCGGTGGTAGGCCACGCCCAGCGCACCGTCGATCTGCCAGGGACCCGACGACCAGGCGACATGGCCCGCCAGCACCAGGGAGTCGGTGTCGGTTTCCACCAGATCGTCGTCGCTCTCCGTGGTGCCGGCGAAGGCGGAGAAGGCGAGGCCCAGCTCCAGCGTCACCGCATAGTCGAGGCCGGCGACGGCCCCGCCGTAGCGGCGGCTCTGCCCGACCGCGGCGCCATCGGCATCGCGGCTGCCGAAGCCGCCGATGCCGGCGACCCACACTTCGGTGTTGCCGGGGGCGCGGCCGAGGCTGCCGGCGTCCGCCGTTTCCATGCCAGAGAAGGCCGCCATGCCGAAATCGGCGAGCAGGCCGGTGGAGCCGGTATTGGCCATGGCGAACTGCACCAGCCCGGCATCGGCCGTCTGCCCGCCGCCGGTGCCCGCACCACCGCCTGAACCGCCGCCCGTCATCGTGCCCAGCGCCGAGCGGCTGCCCTGCTGGACCGTCTGCCCTGCACCGCCCAGCCCGCTGCCGGAAAGCTGGCGGACGGCCTCGTTCAGGGCGGATCCGCGCAGCGGCGTCAGGGCGGAGATGATCGCGCCGCTCTCCGCTGTCGGGTTGTCCACCAGGTCGTCGAGCGCATTGGCGGTGTCGGTCAGGTTCGGATCGGTGACGAGATCGGTGAAGAACAGCCGCGCCAGCACCAGCCTGACCGTGTCCGGACCCACGGCCGGGTCGTCGTAGGCCAGCGACAGGCTGAACAGCAGCTCCGCGCCCGGCGCGTAGCCCACGGACCCGAAGGCGCCGGAAAAGTCGGTGGATGCGGTGACGATGGTGAACTGCTGGCCGTCGGTGTAGGTGCCGGGCTCCGGCGAAACCTCCACACTGCTGCCGCCATAGGCGAGGACGAAGCCGGCATCCAGCAGGTCGGAGGTGCCGTCCGGCGCGATCTCCACCGCAAGGGTACTGCCGTCGTAGAACACCGCGGCAGCGGCCGTCAGCGTGCCGATGGAATTGCCCGGCGCCACCCGGCCGTTGTTGTTGATGATATTCACCGTGCCGATGCCGCCCAGCGTGCCGCCGGCATTGACGCCGATGATGCTGGCCCCGCCGACCGAGCCGTTCACCGCAAGGGTGCTATCCCGCACGTAGATCACGCCGTCGAGGTTGGGGTTGTTGCCGGCGAGCGTCAGGGTGCCGCCGCCCTCCACCGCCAGGTTGCCGTCGCCGGCCAGGGCGTCGTCGTCCGCGATGGTGATCACACCGGAGGTGATCTCCAGCGTCGTGGTGCTGCCGCCGACGCCGCCACTGCTGCTGCCATCCAGGAAGAAGATGTTGCCCCAGGCTTCGCCGTCGGAGCCGGAGAGGGCGCCGCTGCCGCCCGCACCGGAGGTTACGGAATAGGTGCCGGCGAAGGTGGGATCGACGATCCTCAGCGTGCCGCCGTCGCGCACGAACACCGCACCGCCCAGGGCGTCCCCGCCACCGCCGCCGCTGCCGGTGCCGAACATACCGGACGCGCCGCCGCCATTGCCGGCCCCGAAGCCGCCCTCGCCGCCGGTGCCGCCACCGCCGCCGCCGCCGCC
>JAGQRL010000139.1 GCA_020425485.1 Rhodospirillaceae bacterium | reverse complement strand
TGTCGGCGATCTGGATGGCCATGGAGCCGAGGCCGCCGGCCCCGCCCCACACCAGCACCGGATCGCCCGGCTCCAGCTTGTGCTGCGGCCAGCCCATCAGCATCCGGTAGGCGGTGGCGCCGACCAGCATGTAGGCCGCCGCCTGCTCCCAGGTGAGATGCTTGGGCTTCGGCACGCACTGGTGGGCCTGCACCCGGGTGAACTGGGCGAAGCTGCCGTAGTTGGACTCATAGCCCCAGATGCGGAAGCTGGGCGAATACATGGGATCGCCGCCGCCCTTCACGAACGGGCAGTCGGCATTCCACATGCCGCAATGCATCACAACTTCGTCGCCCACCTTGACGCGTGTGACGTTGTCGCCGACCGCGTAGACGATGCCGGACGCATCGCTGCCGCCGATGTGGAAGTCTTCCGGCTCGCCCTGCTTGTTGCGCGCCTTGATCACGTCCACCGGGATGCCCAGCGACGCCCAGACGTTGTTGTAGTTGACGCCGGCCGCCATGACATAGACGAGCACCTCGTCCGGCCCGATGGTCGGCACCGGCACCACTTCCTGCTGGAAGCCCTTCATCGGCTCGCCGAAGCGGTCGGCGCGGACCAGCCAGGCATGCATTTCCGCCGGCACCACGCCGAGAGGCGGGGCTTCCCCGACGGGATAGAGGTCCTTGGTCACTGTTTCGGACACGGTCATGGTCATGGCTGATCCTCCTTATGGGGGCGACGCAGTGTGGGGCTGCGCGGATTCAGGTTTACGTTCCAGTCAGTTGGGTCGTCAGAGCTTCGATTTGGGCGAGCGCCGAACCGGGGGAATCCGCCAAGCGGGCTCTGAGGGCCGCTTCGCCCCCCAGTGTTTCAATGCCGTAGCGGCCGAACTCCGCCGCCAGCATCCGCAATACCCAATCGGCAGAAGCGTTGCGGCGCTGCGCGGCCAGCCGGCCGTCGGTGGAAAGCCAGGTGTGGTGGGCGTCCAGTGCCGTGGCCAGGTCGGCGATGCCGATGGCGTTGCGGGCACTGGTCGGCACCACTTTGGTGGTCCAGCCGCCGTGGCCGGCAGCCGAAACTGCTGCGATCTCCGCCACCGTGCCTTCCCAGTCCTGGCCGAGATCGGTCTTGTTGACGGCGATCACCTGCGGCACCTCAAGGATCCCGGCCTTGAGGAACTGCACCATGTCGCCGGCGAAGGGCTGGGCCACCAGGCAGGTGGTGTCGGCCAAGTGGGTGACGTCGACATCGCGCTGGCCGACGCCGACGGTCTCCACGATCACCACATCGAAGGCGGCGATCAGCACCTGGCACATGGGCCAGACTTCGTCCGACAACCCGCCCACGGCACGCCGGTCGGCGAGCGAGCGGATGAACACGCCGTCGTCTTCCGCCGCGGCCAGCATGCGCAGCCGGTCGCCCAGCAGGGCGCCGCCGCCCACCGGGCTGGAGGGATCGACGGCGAGGATGCCGACGCTGCGGCCTTCGCTGCGCCAATGGCGGATGAGGGCCCCGGTCAGGGTGGACTTGCCGACCCCCGGCGGGCCGGTGATGCCGACCACATGGGCCTTGTCCGTCGGCACCGCGGCGGCCAGCGCGTCCAGCAACTCCCTGGCTTCGCCGCGCGCACCGGGGCGGCGGTCGTCCAGCAGGTTGAGGGCCGCGGCCACGGCTGCCCGGCCGCTGGGGGTATCCCCGGCGTAGGGCAGCGCTGTGTCCAGCGCCTTGGATTTCATCACGACGGTCATGCTGCCACCGCGCAGGGCTCCAGCCCGTTGGCGGTCCGCACCACGTCCAGCATGCCGGCCATGATCCGGTTCAGATCGGCATCCTTCGGGGTGTAGACCGCGGCGATCCCCTGGGACTGGATGAGGGCCGCGTCGTCGTCGGGGATGATGCCGCCCACCACGATGGGCACGTTGTCGAGCCCCAGGGCCGCCAGCTCCTGGCGCACCTGGGCCACCAGCTCCAGATGGCTGCCGGACAGCACCGACAGGCCGATCAGGTGCACGCCTTCCTCAAGTGCCGTCTGGGCGATCGCCCTCGGCGTCAGGCGGATGCCTTCATAGATCACCTCATAGCCCACATCGCGGGCGCGCACGGCGATCTGTTCCGCCCCGTTGGAATGGCCGTCCAGCCCCGGCTTGCCGATGAGCAGGCGCAAGGGCCGGCCCAGCGCATCGCCGGTGGAGCGGATCTGCTCGCGCAGGCGCACCAGCACGTCCGATTTCGGGCTGGCGAGGATCTGGTCCACCCCGGTGGGGGCGCGGTATTCGCCGAAGACGGCGCGCAGGGTTTCCGCCCATTCGCCGGTGGTCACCCCGGCATGGGCGCAGGCCAGCGAGGCTTCCATGATGGAGCCGCCCTCGGCCGCCGCCGCGCGCAGCTTCTCCCGCGCCTCCATCACCTCGCCCACGTCGCGGGTCTGGCGGAAGGCGTTGAGCCGTTCGATCTGCTCGATCTCGGCCTTCGGGTCGACCTTCATGAAGCCGCCGTCCACGCCCTGGGTCAGCGGCGAGGGTGCGGTTTCGGTGAAGCAGTTGATGCCGACGATCTTGATGTCGCCGCGCTCGATCGCCGCCATGCGCTCCGCGTGGCTCTTCACCAGGGCGCGCTTCACGTAGCCGTTCTCCACCGCGCGCACGATGCCGCCGTGTTCGGCGATGCGCGCCATTTCCGCTTCCGCCCCGGCGATCAGGGCATCCACCTTGGCCTGGATCACGTGCGAGCCATCGAAGATGTCGCCGTATTCCAAAAGGTCGGTTTCCAGCGCCATCACTTGCTGGATGCGCAGCGACCACTGCTGATCCCACGGCCGCGGCAGGCCGAGCGCTTCGTTCCACGCCGGCAGCTGGATGGCCCGCGCCCGCGCGTTCTTCGACAGCGCCACGCCGAGCATTTCCAGCACGATGCGCTGCACGTTGTTTTCCGCCTGGCTTTCGGTGAGCCCCAGCGAGTTGACCTGCACGCCGTAGCGGAAGCGGGTGAGCTTCTCGTCGGTCACGCCATAGCGGTCGCGGCAGATGCGTTGCCACATCTCCGAAAACGCCCGCATCTTGCAGCATTCCTCGATGAAGCGGATGCCCGCATTCACGAAGAAGGACAGCCGGCCCACCATCAGCGGCAGCGCGCTCTTGGGCACCGGCCCGCCTTCGGTGGCGCTGTCCAGCACCGCCAGGGCGGTGGACAGGGCAAAGGCGATTTCCTGCACCGGCGTGGCGCCAGCTTCCTGCAAATGGTAGCTACAAATATTCGTAGGGTTCCATTTGGGAATTTCCGTCAGCGTGTAGGCGATCAGGTCGTTGGTCAGCCGCAGCGACGGGGCCGGCGGGAAGATATAGGTGCCGCGCGACAGGTATTCTTTCACGATGTCGTTCTGCACCGTGCCCTGCAGCGTGGACACGTCGACCCCCCGCTTCTGGGCCACCGCCACATAGAGCGCCAACAGCCACGGTGCCGTGGCGTTGATGGTCATGGAGGTGTTCATCTTCTCCAGCGGGATGTCGGCGAACAGCGTCTCCATATCGGCGATGGAACAGATGGGCACGCCCACCTTGCCCACCTCGCCCTTGGCCAGCGGATGGTCGGCGTCGTAGCCGGTCTGGGTGGGCAGGTCGAAGGCGACGGAAAGCCCGGTCTGCCCCTTGGCCAGGTTGGAGCGGTAGAGCGCATTGGACGCCGCCGCGGAGGAGTGGCCGGAATAGGTGCGGATGAGCCAGGGCTTGTCGCGCTTGGGGGCGGAGGTCTCTGTCATGGCGTGGCCTCCCTCACCCGGCCCGGCGGCCGAGCAGGCCGCGGGCGATCACATGGGCCTGGATCTCCGCCGCACCCTCGAAGATGTTGAGGATGCGGGCATCGCACAGCACCCGGCTGATCGGGTATTCCAGCGCGTAGCCGTTGCCGCCGTGGATCTGCAGGGCCACGTCGGCCGCCGCGAAGGCGACGCGGGCGGCCAGCAGCTTGGCCATGCCGGCTTCGATGTCGCAGCGTTCGTCGCTGTCCTTGGCGCGGGCGGAGTGATAGGCGAGCTGGCGGGCGATCATGATCTCCACCGCCGTCCAGGCCAGCTTCCGGTAGACCCGCGGGAAATCCATGATCTGGCGGCCGAACTGGCGGCGCTCATGGGCGTAGCGCAGGCCGAGGTCGAGCGCGTTTTCCGCCACGCCGACGGCGCGGGCCGCGGTCTGGATGCGGGCACTCTCGAAGGTCGCCATCAACTGGCGGAAGCCCTGGCCTTCCTTGTCGCCCAAGAGCGCGGTGGCCGGCACCGTCAGCCCATCGAAGCCGAGTTCGTATTCCTTCATGCCGCGGTAGCCGAGCACGCGGATCTCGCCGCCCGTCATGCCGTCCAGCGGGAAGGGGTCGAGGTCGGTGCCGCGCGGCTTCTCGATCAGGAACATGGACAGGCCGCGGTGGCCCGGATCGTTGGGATCGGTGCGCGCCAGCAGGGTCATCAGGTCGCTGCGGGCGGCATGGGTGATCCAGGTCTTCGCCCCGGTGATCTTGTAGGTGTCGCCCTCGCGCACCGCGCGGGTGCGCAGGCTGGCCAGGTCGCTGCCCGTATTGGGTTCGGTGAACACCGCCGTCGGCAGGATCTCGCCGGACGCGATCTTCGGCAGATAGTGTTCCTTCTGCGCGTCGGTGCCGCCGATGCGGATGAGTTCCGCAGCGATTTCCGAACGCGTGCCCAGCGAGCCGACGCCGATATAGCCGCGGCTCAGCTCCTCGGTGACCACGCACATGGCCGTCTTGCCCATGGCGACGCCGCCGTATTCTTCGGGGATGGTGAGCCCGAACACCCCCATCTCAGCCATCTGCTCGACGATCTCCATGGGGATCAGCTCGTCGGCCAGGTGCCAGGAATGGGCGGCCGGCACCACCTCGTCCTCGACGAAGCGGCGGAACTGGTCGCGCACCATTTCCAGGCTTTCGTCTTCCAGCCCGGCAGCACCCATGCTGCCGGAATCCTTGGCCTGGGCGACGGCCGTGCCCAGCCATTCCCAGATCCGTTCATCATGCGCCGCAGCGATAAGCTGGCGCACTTCCGGGGTGTAGAAGGCCGACAGGTCGGTCAGCCCGAAGGTTTCCGGCCGCACGATTTCCATCTGGCTGATGGGAATGCCGCCGGCGAGTTGGGAGAGGTACTCGCCGAAACCGACCTCCAGCATGGCGGCTTCCAGCGGCCCGCCATGGCCGGCGTCGTGCACCCGTTCGGCCCAGCCGAGCAGTTCCTTCAGCGCGGTGGCGTAGGTGG
Organism: Rhodospirillaceae bacterium; assembly: GCA_020425485.1. Taxonomy (GTDB): domain Bacteria; phylum Pseudomonadota; class Alphaproteobacteria; order DSM-16000; family Inquilinaceae; genus JACKIH01. The sequence continues at coordinate 1,124 of JAGQRL010000139.1, read as the reverse complement.
AGGCCCAGGCGTAGCCGTGCGCCGCCGTCTGATGGATGTTCATCGCCTCGCCGCCGCCGCCGCTCAGGCGTTCGACCACGCTGTCGGCCATGGCAGCGACCAGTGCTTCGGCGGGCGCAAGGGCAGCGCGGCACCGGTCCAAGAGGGGCGTCGAAAGCGTAGGCGTCGCCGCCGGGTCCTGGGTATCCACGTTTCAGCCCTCCGGGAGTTGATCCCTGCGCCTGCCTTTGGCGGCGCAGCATCGACGCGTACCCTGTGGACCTGCCAGCCAACCGGGTAAGCATCTGTAAAGTTAGAAAACAACCAATAGTATAGCGAACATTTTGAGAGTCTGCCATAACAATCTGGTGCAATCTGGCCACCGGCGGTGTGGCGCAGAGCCAGTTGTGGCAGTGCAGCAAACTGCTGCTGTGTGCGTCGGTTTACTAAACACACACGCAACGGATAGTCGCTTCGTCATCTTATTAACAGATCAAAGGAAGCAAAGCGGGCACGAATTGATTGATTGAGAATGATGTCGCGACAAGTGCTTGGCCTCGGCATGCCGGCAAGGCATGCCGGTCCGTAGCGGAACGGAGCTGAACCGTTCTGAACCGGCTGCCGCAGCGCCGCGCAGAAGGACGCCGGCAGGCGACGGCCAGGTCCGACACAGGCGTTGCGTCGCGCCCCTGCGTTGCCGTTGGCAGGCCGAGGGTGGCCGGCAAAAGATCGAAAGCTAAGGATCTTCGGGCGAGCAGGATCGGGCTACCGCAGACGGCCGGGTCAGCCGACCTCGCGCTGCGACGCGGCGAAGCCGTGGACCATCTCGACCAGGCGCTTGACGAGGACGGGATCGAGGTGGGAGCCCGCCATCTCCTCGATGATCTGGAACGCTTCGGCCGGTGCGGATGAGGATTTGTAGGAGCGGCGCTCGGTCAACGCGCAATACACGTCGCACACCGCTGTCAGGCAGCCGACCTCGGAGATCTGCGAGCCCTTCAGGCCGTGGGGATAGCCGCTGCCATCCAGCTTTTCGTGATGGTCGCCCGCCGCGGTGATCACGCTGTCGTCGTATCCGCCGGAGTCCCGCAGGATGCGCGCACCGTCGATGGGGTGCCGGCGGATGGCGGCAAGCTCGCCCGCCG
>JAGQRL010000138.1 GCA_020425485.1 Rhodospirillaceae bacterium | reverse complement strand
GTGGCCGGGTGGGGGAGTGGGCTGGCGCAGCTTGAACCAAAAATGCGCCGGCAGCCACCGCTCCCTCAGGCGCGGTGAAAGCCGCCGGCGATCTGGTTCGGGGCACGCCACACCGTAGCACCCTGGCCGGCGGCCGAGCTGCACGCCTTGCTGGAGCCGTGGCAACTGCCGCCGCAGGCAGCGCAGCCGTCAGCGGCATTCACCGCGGTCACCCGGCCATGGGCCGCCAGCGTCGTCAGCATCGCTTCGGTGACCGACGCTTCCAGGTCGAAATGCACGGCCACGGTGCCGGTGGTCACGGGGCCGCTCTGGGCCACGTAGTGGCAGATCTCGGCAAGGATCATCCTATCCGTCCTCTTCCGCAGCCACGCTAGCAGTGATGCGATCCGCCGGTTTCCGCCGGCAGCTCGGAGCGCACCAGGGTCGTGGCCCGGCCGCTCGCCCGGCGCGACTGGCCGACCAGCCCCAGCCCCAGCACCGTCATGGCAAAGGCGATCACCATGGCAGCGATCCAGAACGCCGCCCCCGCCGGATCTTCCGGCAGCCGGGCCGCCTGGTAGAAGATCGTCGCGGCGGCATAGGCAAGGCCGGTGGTCCACAGGGCGGCGAAGGTGGTCCAGGCAGCCCCCAGCTCGCGGTAGACGGCCCCCATGGCGGCAGCACAGGGGAAGTACAGCAGTACGAACAGCAGGTAAGCAAAGGCGCCCGCGCGGCCGTCGAACCGCTCGATCATGGCGCCGAAGGTGCCGTTGCCGACTTCCTGTTCCTCCGCCGCCGTTTCCAGATCGGAGACATCGCCGATGCCGATCCCCAGCGGGTCGAGCAGGGCATTGCTCAGGTCGGCCAGGTTGGCGGGCACGGTGGCCACGGCCTCCTCCACGCCGGCCAGCAGGTCATAGCCGGCCTCGTCGTCCTCGCCCGCTTGGCCGGATTCGGCCAGTGCGGTGTAGAGGCTGTCCAGCGTGCCGACCACGGCTTCCTTGGCGAACACGCCGGTGAAGATGCCGACGGTGGCCGGCCAGTTGTCATCCTGGATGCCCATGGGCTCGAAGGCGACGGTGGTGGTGCGGCCGATGGCGGCCAGTACGGAGTCCTCGCTGTCGCCCGGCACCAGGCGGCCATCGGTGGAGATGGAGTTCAGCACCGACAGGAACGCCACCATCACCACGATGATCTTGCCGGCGCCGAGCAGGAAGGCGCGCAGCCGATCCCAGGTGCGGATCACCACGTTGCGCACCGTGGGCACGTGGTAGCGCGGCAGTTCCATCACCATGGCATGGCCGCCGCCGGAGAGCAGGGTGCGCTTCAGGATGAAGCCGGTGAGCACGGCCATCAGCACGCCGACGAGGTAGAGCGCGAACACCAGGTTCTGGCCGTTGGTGGGGAAGAAGGCGGCGGCGAACAGGGCATAGACCGGCACCCGCGCGCCGCAGGACATGAACGGGATCATCATGATCGCCGTCTTGCGGTCGCGCTCGTCGCCCAGCGTGCGGGTGGCCATCACCGCCGGCACGTTGCAGCCGAAGCCCACCAGCAGCGGCAGCGAAGCTTTGCCGGGCAGCCCGATGGCGCGCATGAAGCGGTCCATCACAAAGGCCGCGCGGGCCATGTAGCCGCTGTCTTCCAGCACGGCGAGGAAGAGGAACAGGCAGGCGATGATGGGAATGAAGGTGGCCACGGTTTGCAGGCCGCCGCCGATCCCCTGGGCCATCAGCACCGTCAGCCAGTCCGGCGCGCCGATGCTGGCCAGCACATGGGCGGTGCCGTCCACGAACACCGTGCCGGCCAGGATATCGAAGAAGTCGATGAAGGTGCCGCCGAAATTGATGGTCCAGACGAACATCAAATACATCAGGCCCAGGAAGATCGGCAGGCCCAGATAGCGGTGCAGCACCACCCGGTCGACCCGGTCGGACACCGGGCGGGACACCCGGCGGCGGCGGCGGATGGCGGCACGGGTGGCGGCCAGCACCGCCTCATAGCGCCCATCGGCGAGGGCGAGGTCGACCGGCTGGCCGTGGCGTTCGGCGAAACTGGCCAGCTCGGCATCGACGCGCTCGGCCACCGCCGGGTCCAGCCGCCGGTGGATATCCGCATCGCCATCGATCAGGCGCAGCACCTGGCGGCGCAGCGCGTGGGGATCGGCCCCCTCGGTCGCCAGATGGCCGGCGAGTGCCGAGATGGCCGCCGCCACGTCCGGCCCGTGGTCGATGGGTGCGGGCTCGCCGGGGCTGGCGGCAAGGGCGGTTGCCTGGCCCAGCATCTCCTCGATGCCGCGGCCGCGGCTCGCCACCACCGGCACCACCGGGCAGCCGAGGCGGGCGGACAGCTCCGCCACGTCGATCTCCAGCCCGGCGGCCTGGGCCAGATCCATCATGTTGAGCGCCACCACCACCGGATAGCCCTGCTCCAGGAGCTGCACCGTCAGGTACAGGTTGCGCTCCAGGTTCATGGCATCGACCACGTTGATCACGGCGTCAGCCTCACCGGCGTCGAGATAGGCGCGGGCGATGCGCTGGTCGGTCGCCTGCTGGTCGCCGGCGAGCGAATAGATGCCGGGCAGGTCCACGGCCATGGCGCGGAACCCCGGGCGCTGCACCCGGCCCGACCGCTTTTCCACCGTCACGCCCGGCCAGTTGCTCACCTTCTGGCGTGCTCCGGTGAGCACGTTGAACAGGGAGGACTTGCCGGTGTTGGGGTTGCCGATGATGGCGAAGATGGGATCGGCCATGGATCGACCTTTCGTCGCTGGAAAACTGCGCCCGGCCGAACAGATGTCGGCCGCGGCGCGGCCAGGGCTGAGTCAGAGTACCGGGGCGCCGGTGCGTACGCGGATGCCGGATGCCGCTTCGTGGGTCAGCGCAATGCGCTCCTCGCCATAGGCCAGCACCACGCCGTTGGACTGGTGCTGCTGGCGCACCTCCACGGCGACGCCGGGGCGCAACCCGAATTCCGCCAGGCGGCGCAGCGGCAGGTTGCGGCTCTCAAAGGCGACGATGGTCACGAGCTGACCGGCGCTGCACTGCGCCAAGGTCGGCTGACCGAGGGGATGCGGGGACGACATGGGCAGAAACCCTTCGCGCGGCGGACTGCCGACAGCGGCTGAGCGATGATGCCAGCCACCGCTGTAACAATGCGAAGCATTCTCATCTGCGCCATGATCTACGTCAAATGCTGCGCCGCAATGGGTGATGTGCCGTCAGGTCAGGCCGGCCCGACGGGCTCCGACCGTGCCGGGCGGGCGGCACGGTCGGGGGAACGATCCGCCGGGTCTATTGGCAGACGCGGCGGCCGAACTGGTCCTGGCCGATCTGCGCGCGGCCGGGCTGGCAGACGCATTGGCCGGAGGCCGGATCGGGCTGGGTGCCGCTGGCGCACGACCACACGCAGCGGCCGTCGGACGTCTGCACATGGTAGGGCGGCGGGCAGGCGGGCGGCGGCGGTTCCTGCGGGCCGCAGACGCGGCGGCCGAACTGATCCTGATCGATCTCCGTCAAGCCCGGTTGGCAGACGCACTGGTTGGTGGCCGGATCGGGCTGGGTGCCGCTGCCGCAGGACCACACGCAACGGCCGTCGGAGGTTTGTACATGGTAGGGGCCGGGGCAGATGGGCTGCTGCGGCGCTGCCAGCGAACAGGTGCGGCGGCCGAACTGATCCTGCCCGGTTTCGCTGTATCCCGGCTGGCAGACGCATTGCTGGCTGGCGGGATCGGGCTGGGTGCCGGGGCCGCACGACCACACGCAGCGTCCGTCGGACGTTTGCACATGGTAGGGCGCAGGGCACTGGATGGGCGGCGGCGGGGGCGGTTGGTCGTCGACGATCAGGCGCACCGACGACATGCGGTCGCCGGGGAAGCCGGGGTTCTGGGCGATGTTGGGATAGTCGCCCGGCGTCAGCACGAAGCTGGGGCCGTGCTGGTGGCCGTAATCGTCATCGCGGTAGATCTCCCAGGTGCCGGAGATGACGCGCAGCGATTCCACATCGTTGTCCCAGTTGTAGTCGTCCAGGTCCGGCGCGCTCTGGTTCAGCGTCAGGCTGCGGCCACCGAAGTTGTTGAAGTCGTAGAGGATGATGGTGGGCTGCTGGGCAGCGGCCTGGGCCAGGCCCAGCAGGAGAAACGTGAGCGCGGCGGCGGCGATCTTCCTCATGGCGGTCACTCCCTTGGCTGCTGGCGTGCGCGCATGCGCCGGGGATGGGCCGGTCCGTTCCTGAACCGGCTCTGGGTAACGATATCCCGCGAGTGGGGCGATCCGAAGTCGAAAGCATGCAAATGAAGGCCGGATTGCGCAACTTCTTGTCGCAGCCCGGCCTTCGCACCCAGCGGAGAGGGTCGCAGTGCGGGAGGGCTATTCGGCCGCGGCCTGGCCCTCGCCGTCCTTGCCCTTGCCCGGTTTGCCCCGGCCGCCGCCGCTGCCGTTGCCGCCGTGGATGCGGCTGACCGCATCGGCGATGGTGCGCTCGTAGGCCACCAGCGGCGGCTTGATGCCGTGCACGAACAGCTCGCGGCGCATGTCGTGGGAGGTGCCCGTCAGCACCAGGGTGACGCCGCGCTTGGCCGCCTTGTTGGCCAGCCCGCCGATGGTGTTGGCGGCGGTGGAATCCAGGAAGGGCACGGCGGCGAAGTCGATCACCAACGCGCCATAGGTATCGGAGATGCGGTCGAGCACCGAGCCGATGGACGCCGCCGCCCCGAAGAAGAAAGCGCCGGAGATGCGGTAGACGACAAGCTGGCGGTCGGTCACCGCCGCCTCGTCGTAGGGCGTGCGCACCCCGCCATCCTTGTCGGCCTTGTCCTCGATGACGAAGGGCGTGTGGGTTTCGATGGCCGTGGTTTTGGACATGCGGCTGATGAACAGCACCGAGCCCAGGGCGAAGCCCACCACGATGGCTTCCGTCAGGTCGCGGAAGATGGTGAGCCCGAAGGTCACCAGCAGCACCGCGGCATCGCCGCGCGAGGCGCGCATGAGGATGGCGATGGCCTGGGTTTCCACCATGTTCCAGGCAACGATGGCGAGCACGCCGGCCAGGCTGGCCAGCGGGATGAAGCTCGCCAGCGGTGCCGCCACCAGGATGAACAGCAGCAGGAAGGCGGCGTGCAGGATGCCGGCCACCGGGCCGTGGGCGCCCGCCCGCACATTGGTGGCGGTGCGTGCGATGGTGCCGGTAACGCAGATGCCGCCGAACAGGGCGGATGCCATGTTGGCCGCCCCCTGGGCCACCAGCTCGCAGTTCGACCGGTGGCGCCGCCCGGTCATGCCGTCGGCCACCACGGCGGACAGCAGGGATTCGATGGAGCCGAGCAGGGCGAACGCCACCGCACTGGGCAGCACCGCCCCGATCTGCTCCAGCGAGAAGGACGGCAGTGCGGGTGCCGGCAGGCTGGAAGGGATGCCGCCGAACTGGGTGCCGATGGTGGCCACCGGCAGGTCCATCAGCCAGGTGGCGGCCGCCGCCCCGGCCACGGCGATCAGCATGCCGGGCCAGTGGGGGTGGAGCCGCCTCAGCCCGGCGATCACCGCGATGGTGGCGAGCGACAGCACCACCGAGGCGGCATCGACGGTGGGCAAGCTGGCCCACAGCGCCGGCAGCTTTTCCAACAGCGGCCCCGGTTCCGGCCCGTCCAGCGTCAGCCCCAGCAGCCCCTTGATCTGGCTGGCGAAGATGATCACGGCGATGCCCGCCGTGAAGCCGACGGTGACCGGATAGGGGATGAACTTGATGTAGGTGCCGAGGCGGAGGAAGCCCGCGGCCATGAGCATGAGCCCCGCGAGCACGGTGGCGAGCGCGAGGCCCCCCATGCCGTGGGCCTCGACCGTGGCGGCGACGAGGCCGATGAAGGCGCCCGCCGGGCCGCCGATCTGGAAGCGGCTGCCGCCGAGCGCGGAGATCGAGGAAGCCGCCGAAGATCGCGGTGTAGAGCCCCTGCGCGGGCGAGGCCCCCGAGGCGATGGCAATGGCCATGGAGAGCGGCAGGGCGACGATGGCCACCGTCAGCCCGGCGATGGCATCGGAGCGCAGATGGCGCAGCCGGTAGCCTTCTTCCAGGATGGTGACGAGTTTCGGCGTGAACAGCTCGGCGAAGCTGGCACGGGGCGAGCGGGGCACGGCGGCGGTGCGAGTGGACATGCGATCCGGCGAGGGTCGAAGGTGGAAGACGGGTCGGCGGTCGGCCGGCTAGTCGGCCTTGGCCATGGGTTGCTTCAGCCGGACACCGCGGCCCCCGGCCAGGCTTTGTGCGTTGTCACCGATCAGTTCCACGCCGGCGACGTCGAGGGCGCCGACCACGCGGGTCAGGCTTTCCACCACGCCGCGAACGTTGCCCTGGCTCGCCTCCATCCGCTGGATGGTGGGTACCGAGACGCCCGCCAGCTCCGCCAGCGTGCGCTGGTCGATGCCGAGCAGGGCTCGGGCGGCGCGCATTTGGGCCGACGTGATCATGACCGGTCCTCCCAAGACTGCTTGTTCCGACCTATGTGGCGCCTGACTTATGATGTTTCAAGTATCAGAGTTGGACAAAAATACGTTATTTTCAAAGGGTCAGGGCTTAGAATTCCAAGCTTGTACCCCAGTTCTTCCAGGGATTTGACGCAGCGCACACGGCCGGTAGACTTCGCGGCTCCATCTGCCTGTCTCGCCCGAGCCCCGGCGCAGCTTCCCCGTGTCGGATCGGGCCCACCCAACGGGGGGCCGGCCCATGCACACCCAGTCCACCGCTGCCTGGCAGCACCCGCATGTCTTCCTCGGCGCCGACCATGCGCGCAACGAACGGCGCGCCTGGCTCGTCGTCGGCCTGACGGCGGCGATGATGGTGGGGGAGATCGTTGCCGGCATCGCCTTCGGCTCCATGGCGCTGCTGGCCGACGGCGTGCACATGGCCACCCATGCCGGGGCGCTGGCCATCGCCGCACTGGCCTATCTCTATGCGCGGCGGCACGCCCAGGACGGGCGGTTCACCTTCGGCACCGGCAAGGTCGGCGAGCTGGCCGGCTTTTCCAGCGCCATCATCCTCGGCGTCATCGCCCTGATGATCGGTGTGGAATCGGTGGTGCGGCTGGCCAATCCCGTGGCGATTTCCTTCGACGAGGCGATCGCCGTGGCGGTGCTGGGGCTGGCGGTCAACCTGGTCAGCGCCTGGGTGCTGCACGGCGGCCATCCCGGCCACGACCACGGTCACGACCATGACCACCATCACCATCACGATCATGGCGACCATGACCATGGGCATCACCACCACCACGAGGACCACAACCTGCGCTCGGCCTATCTGCATGTGCTGACCGACGCGCTGACCTCCGTGCTCGCCATCGCCGGCTTGCTGGCCGGCCGCTTCTACGGCTGGGTGTGGATGGACCCGATGATGGGCGTCGTCGGTGGCGTGGTGATATCCCGCTGGGCTTGGGGGCTGATGCGCGGCGCCGGGGCGGTGCTGCTGGATACCGTGCCCGACGGTGCCCTGGTGGAGGATATCCGCAGCCGGTTGGAGGAGGACGGCGACCGCATCGCCGATCTGCACCTGTGGCGCGTCGGCCCCGGCCACATGGCGGCGATCGTCGCCCTGGTGGCGGACCGGCCGCAGCCGCCGGACGCCTACAAGGCAAAGCTGGGCGATCTGCACCAGATCTCCCACCTCACGGTGGAAGTGCACTGCTGCCCGGACCACGCGGCGGAACACGCCGCGGCCTGAGCCGGAGCTGTCGCTGCGCCGGGCCGCGATCAGCCCGGCTGTTCGGCGTCCGCGGGGGCCGGCGGCTCCTCAAGGGGCCGGTGGTCGTCGCGCAGCAGCACGTAGATCGCCGGGATCACCAGCACCGTCAGAAGCGTGGAACTGGCCAGCCCGAACAGCAGCGAAATCGCCAGCCCCTGGAAGATCGGGTCGACCAGGATGAAGGCGGCCCCCACCATGGCCGCCGCGGCGGTGAGCAGGATCGGCGTGATGCGGATGGCACCCGCTTCCAGCAGTACCGCCCGCAGGGGCACATCGGCGCTGCGGCGGTGGCGGATGAAGTCCACCAGCAGGATGGAGTTGCGCACGACGATGCCGGCCAGCGCGATGAAGCCGATCATCGACGTGGCGGTGAACGGCGCCCCCAGCAGCCAGTGGCCGGCGAAAATGCCCACCAGCGTCAGCGGCACCGGCGAGAGGATCACCAGCGGCAGCTTGAAGCTGGAAAACTGGCCCACCACCAGCAGGTAGATCGCCAGGATGGCCACCGCGAAGGCGGCCCCCATGTCGCGGAAGGTCACGTAGGTGATTTCCCACTCGCCGTCCCACAGCAGGATCGGGCTGCTGGCATAGGCCGGCTGGCCATGCAGCCGCACCTCGATGTCGAGCCCGCGTTCGGCCAGCGCATCTTCCACCGCCAGCATGCCGTAGATCGGCGCTTCGTAGGCGCCGGCCAGCTCGCCCATCACCATTTCTGCAAAGCGGCCGTTGCGCCGGAAGATGGGGTAGGAGGAGGGCTCGCGCGTTACCTCCACCACCTCGCCCAGTTCCACGATGCCGGTGGCCGACGGCACCGGCGTGGCGAGCAGCCATTCGTTCACCTGCAGGCGGTCGAGCGGCAGGCGCACCGCGATCTCGATGGGATCGCGCCCCTCGCCGCGGTGGGAGTAGCCGACGCTGACGCCGCCCATCAGGGCCGTCAGCGTGTCGTAGACCGCCTGCTGTTCGACGCCGAGGAATTCCAGGTTGTCCTGATCGATGGCGAAGCGCAGGCGCGGGCGCGGCTGGCCGAAGCTGTCGTCGGTATCGACGATGAAATCGACCTCGTCGAAGACCCGGCGGACCTCCGTGGCGATGGCACGGCGCGTCTCGGCGTCCGGCCCGTAGATCTCAGCCAGAAGGGTCGAGATCACCGGCGGGCCGGGCGGGATTTCCGCCACACGGATCACCGTGCCTTCCGGGGCATCGAGACCCTCCAGAAGCTCGCGGGCTTCCAGCGCAATGTCGTGCGATGAGCGATGACGGTCGTGCTTGGGCGCAAGATTGACCTGAAGGTCGCCCTGCTCCGGACGATTGCGCAGATAGTAGTGGCGCACGAGGCCGTTGA
>JAGQRL010000137.1 GCA_020425485.1 Rhodospirillaceae bacterium | reverse complement strand
TCCCCAATTGAGTACGGACCCTAGGGCCACGCCTCCCGGCTGCCATGCCTACTGAAGTGCCAACTCGCTGTCCGGGTCGAACAGGCGGGCGTGGCTCATATCCGCCAGCAGGCCGGCGGTCTGCCCCACATCGACCGCCCGCCGCGCGTTCACCCGGGCGATCGCCGTGGTGCCGCCGAGCGTGACGTAGGTGAGCGCTTCGGCCCCAGTGGGCTCCAGCACATCCACTTCCACATCGATGCGCACCCCATGGGGCCGCAGGGCCGCTTCGGCCTCGGAGAAATCCGTCAGCGCATCGGGGCGCAGGCCGAACACCACCGGCTTGCCGACATAGCCGCGCGCTGCCGCCGGCGGGTCGACCAGCGGCAAAGCCACCTCGCCGCCGCTGCCGTTCGGTCCCACGGCAAAGCGCACGGCCAGCCGCCCGCCTGCCTCCTCCCCCGCCTCCGCCCCTGCCTCCGCCCCCGCCTCCACCAGCATGGCCGGCACGAAGTTCATCGGCGGCGAGCCGACGAAGCCGCCGACATACATGTTGGCCGGCTCGTCGTAGAGCTGCTGGGGGGTGGCGAGCTGCTCGATCACGCCGGCGCGCATCACCGCGATGCGGGTGGCCAGCGTCATCGNNCTGGTCGTGGGTGACGTAGACGATGGTGGTGCCCAGGCGCCGGTGCAGCTTCTTGATCTCCGTGCGCATGTCCACCCGCAGCTTGGCATCCAGGTTCGATAGCGGCTCGTCGAACAGGAACACCTTGGGGTCGCGCACCAGCGCCCGGCCCATGGCGACGCGCTGGCGCTGGCCGCCGGAAAGCTGGGAGGGCTTGCGCTTCAGCAGATGGTCGATCTGCAGCAGCTCCGAAACGTCCTTGATGCGCCGCGCGCGCTCCGCCCGGTCGACATGGCGCATCTCCAGCCCGAAGGCGATGTTTTTGGCCACGCTCATGTTGGGGTAGAGCGCGTAGGACTGGAACACCATGGCGATGTCCCGGTCCTTGGGGTGGACCTGGTTGACCACGCGGCCATCGATGGCGATTTCGCCGGCGGTGATGGCATCGAGCCCGGCGATCATGTTGAGCAGGGTGGACTTGCCGCAGCCCGATGGCCCGAGCAGCACCAGGAACTCGCCGGGCTGCAAGCTCAGCGACACGCCCTTCAGCACCTGGGAGGTGCCGAAATCCTTGCGCACGTTGCGGATGTCGAGGGAGGAGGCCGCCATCGCTCCGCCCCCTAGCCCTTCACCGCACCGGCGGTGAGCCCGCGGATGAAGTAGCGCCCGGCGATCACGTAGACGGCCAGGGTTGGCGCCGCGGCGATCAGGGCGGCGGCCATGTCCACGTTGTACATCTTAACGCCCGTGGTGGTGTTGACCAGGTTGTTGAGCGCCACCGTGACCGGCTGCGAGCCGCCCGAGGTGAAGGAGGCGCCGAACAGGAAGTCGTTCCAGATCTGGGTGAACTGCCAGATCACCGTGACCACGATGATGCTGGGCGACAGCGGCAGGACGATCCGCCAGAACACCGTGAAGAAGCCCGCCCCGTCGATCGTCGCCGCGCGCACCAGATCGTCGGGCAGGGAGACGTAGTAGTTGCGGAAGAACAGGGTGGTGAAGTTGATGCCGTAGGCCGTGTGCACCAGCACCAGCCCGGCCACGCTGCTGGACAGGCCGAGGAAGCCCAGCGTCTGCGCCATCGGCAGGATCACCACCTGGAACGGAATGAACGATCCGAACAGCAGCAGCCCGAAGACGATGTTGGCGCCACGGAAGCGCCATTTGGTGAGCGCGTAGCCGTTGAGCGCGCCGAGGAAGGTGGAGATCGCCACCGCCGGGATCGCCATCACCAGCGAGTTGACGAAGTAAGGCGCCAGCCCGGTGCATTCGGTGCCGATGCACGCATCCGACCAGGCATGCCCCCAGGCGAAGGTGGTGAGCCGTTCGGGCAGCGCCAGCAGGGAGTTGGAGCGGATATCGTCCAAATCCTTCAGCGAGGTCATCACCATCACGGCGAGCGGCAGCAGGTAGAAGGCCGCGAACAGCGCCAGGGCGCCGTAGATGGCGATCCGCCCCAGCCGGGCGCCCAGCTTGTTGGCGCCGCCATGGATGGCCAGCTCAGTCACGGCGGCCTGCCCGGATTTCCGAATAGAGATAGGGCACGACGATCGCCGTAACCGTCACCAGCATCATCACCGCACTGGTGGCCGCGAAGTCCAGCCGGTCGCGCTGGAAGGCCATGTCGTACATGAAGGTGGCGGGCAGCGAAGTGGCGGTGCCCGGCCCGCCGGAGGTCATCGCCATGATCAAGTCGAAGGTCTTGATGGCCAGGTGCATGAGGATGACGAAGGCGCCCAGGAACACCGGGCGGATCGAGGGAATGATGATGCGCCGGTAGATCTGCGGCAGCGAGGCGCCGTCCAGCCAGGCGGCCTTGATGATCTCCTGGTCCACCCCGCGCAGGGCCGCCAGCACCATCGCCATGACGAAGCCCGACGCCTGCCACACCGCGGCGATGACGATGGTGTAGATCGCCATGTCGCGGTTGGTGATCCAGTCGAACGAGAAACTCTCCCAGCCCAGGTTGCGCACCGCCGCCTCGATGCCGATGCCGGGGTCCATCAGCCAGCGCCAAGCCGTGCCGGTGACGATGTAGGAAATCGCCATGGGGTAGAGGTAGATGGTGCGCAGCGCCCCTTCGGCGCGGATGCGCTGGTCCAGCAGCACCGCCAGGATGCAGCCCACCACCATGGACATCCCGATGAAGAGGATGCCGAAGATGGCGAGGTTCTCCACCGCGGTGTTCCAACGGCTGAGCCGCCAGATGTTCACGTAGTTGTCGAAGCCCTCGATCTCGTAGTCCGGCAGCATGCGCGAGCCGGTCAGCGAGATGTACGCCGTCCAGATGATGAAGCCGTAGAAGAACACCAGGGCCGCGAGGAAGGACGGCGCCACCACGATCTTCGGCAGGTGGCGCTGCAGCCAGCCGGTGAACCGGGCCACGCCGCCGGAAGCGGCCGCGGCCCGGTCCTCGGGCATATGGGCATGACGGCGCATGCCGCAGGCGATCCCAGCCAGCCCTACTGGGCCAGTTCAACCTCGTCCAGCAGGCGTTCCACCGCCTCTTCCGACGACATGTCGGAGTTGAAATGTTCCGTCACCACGTCGAGAAAGGCGCCGCGCGCCGCCCGCGGGATGGCGATCTCATGCGCCATGCTGGGCACCAGGCTGTCCTCCGCCACCGCGGCGGCCAGATCTTCGGCCGAACGCTGGGCACAGGCATCGAAGCCCGACATGTCGATGTCGTTGCGCGCGGGGATGGAGCCCTTCAGCAGGTTGAAGGTTTCCTGGAAGTCCGGCCCCAGGATCAGGCTGGCCAGCAGGTTCTGGCCGGCGATCCGGTCCTCGCCCTCCACGTTGAAGAAGGCGAAGCTGTCGGAATTCAGGATGTAGCCGCTGGCCCCCGGCGTCGGCGCGCACACATAGTCCGTGCCCGGCTCCAGCCCGGCGGCGGCGAACTCGCCCTTGGCCCAGTCGCCCATGATCTGGAAGGCGGCCTCCCCGTTCATCACCATGCGGGTGGCCAGGTTCCAGTCGCGCCCGGGGAAGTTGGGATCGACGAAGCCGCGCAGGATGCGCATCTCGTCGAACACCTCGATCATGGTGTCGCTGGTCAGCGCTTCGGGGTCCAGGTCCACCAGTGCCGCGCGGTAGAAGTCCGGCCCGCCGATGCCCAGCACCACCGTTTCAAACACAGTGGCGTCCTGCCAGGGCTGGCCGCCATGGGCCAGCGGGGTGATGCCGGCGTCCTGCAGACGCGTGGCGACCTCGTTGAACTCCTCCCACGTGGTGGGCACTTCGGCGTCCACCTGGGCCAGCAGTTCGGGGTTGATCCACATCCAGTTGACCCGGTGGATGTTCACCGGCACGGCGACGTAGTGGTCCTCGTAGGTAACGATCTCGCGCAGCAGCGGCGGCAGGATGTCGTCCCAGCCCTCCGCGGCGGCCACCTCGTCCAGATTGGCCAGCGCGCCGGCTTCCGCCCATTCCTGGATGTTCGGCCCTTTGATCTGCACGGCGGTCGGCGGGTCGCCCGCCAGCACGCGCGAGCGCAGCACGGTCGCCTGGGCGTCGCCACCGCCACCGGCGATGGGCGAATCGATCCAGGTACCGCCCGCCGCCTCAAAGGCTTCGCGCAGCGAGGCCACGGCCGCCGCCTCGCCGCCGGACGTCCAATAGTGCAGCACTTCGGCGGTCTGCGCATGGGCCGGCGCCACCGCAGCCAGACCCAGGGCGGCGGACGCAATAAGGGTGCCTTTCAGCCTATTCATGGTGCGATCCCTCCCACGGATCATTGCTTGTTCGGTCCGGTCTCTCTGCGCGGACCGGTCAGGGGGAACGATAGCCCAAAGGGCCGGTCAGAACGACGGCGGAATTGCCCGGTATGCGGTGCGGCCGCAGGCCCTCGACTGGGACCGGGCGCTGCATTCGGCGCGCCTGTTGAGACCGTAGCGCCGCTACTCACCGGGAGGCACTGCGTGCGTGGGACCATGGGCGTTGCCCTCTCGCCGTTGCGAGCGTGCCAGATCTGTCTTACGAGTGCCCAATCCTAGAAGGAGCCTGTGATGACAGACACGATGCCGCCGCGCAGGCTAATCAAGAAGACCTATACAGAACGTAACCGGTACGGCTGGCTATTCCCGGCACTCCGATCATTAGAATGCGCCTTCGATATGCGCTTCCGGCGCATCCTGTCGTATGGCTGCTCAAGTGGGTTGGAATGCCTTACTCTGCGCGACCTTTTCCCCGATGCCATCGTAGTAGGTACTGATGCAAACCCTGAAATGATTGAGGAAGCACGCAAGACCTGTGATGAAGATACAAATATTCTAATAACGCCATATGATGAATTCTGGAGCATCACCGATCATTTTGACATGATTTGTTGTATGTCTGTTCTATTTGAGATACAAACTCAATATATCCCAAAACCTGAGTGGGTCAGTCGTATGGCGAGTTCGGAACATCGCTTGAGTACTCTGCAAGGGTTTGGTGCATGGCTTGAAACAAAATTTCCTTTTTCTGAGTTCGAAAGCATCGTGTCTGGATTGGACAAACGGCTCAACGGAGGCGGGCTGATGGTCCTAATGAATGCCAACTACCGACTCCTAGAGACTTCTTTTGGCCAAAATTACCAAGCGATCCTATTTCCAGGGACAAACATTGAAACAATGCCAAAATTTCATCGAGACTATGGCGTCATCGATCAAGCAGAATACACGGAGATTGTTTTCCGGAAGCACTCGTGAAGCCTCAAACGTCTGTTGCAACGCCACCCTTCTTATTGAACGCCGGAACGTCCTTGTCGGTCCGTGGATAGTCGGGCCAACCCGGACCAAATCGATCTGATCGCGACCCAGTTGCGCGCAATCACCGCTTACATCGTCCCCGGGAACATGCAGCCGTCCAGCAGCAGGTTCTGGCCGGTGATGACCCCGGTCTGCGCGCCACACAGGAAGCCGGGGTTCGCGCCCCTGCGATCGCCAGCCGGCCGGGACCTGTCGGCAGATCGACATCCCGCCTTGCCGGCACAGATCCATTCCCGGGCGGCTTTCACCACTTGTGAACCGATCCGGGATCACCTGTTCATCTGGCCGCCGCCTTCCTGCAGCCCCTTCCCGCAGTCGCATCCCGACCGGGCGGGGGACGGCGAACCGGTACCGCTTGACGACAACGAGGTTCAGGAGACCGACCGTGCCCGATGATCGGCTTACCATCGGCCGTGCCGTGCGCGCCAACTGGCCGGAATACCTGATGGAGGCCTGGGGCCTCGGCACGCTGCTGCTCTCCGCCGGGGTGTTCGCCACCCTGTTGGAAGCGCCCGGCTCGCCGGTCCACCAGGCCCTTCCGGAGCCGATCGTGCGGCGCCTGCTGATGGCGCTGGTGATGGGCTGCACCGCCATCGCCATCGTCTATTCGCCGTGGGGCAAACGATCCGGCGCCCATATCAACCCGGCGGTCACCCTGGGCTTCCTTCGGCTCGGCCGGATCGACCCGATCGACGCCGCGTTCTACATCCTCGCCCAGTTCATCGGCGGCCTGCTGGGGGTGGGCCTGGTGTGGGCGGTGATGGGCCACATGTTCGCCGACCCGCCGGTGCACTTCATCATCACCGAGCCGGGGGCGCCGGGCATCTCCATCGCCTTTGCGGTGGAAACGGCGATGGCCTTCGGCCTGATGCTCACCATCGCGGTGGCCCTGGGCGTCCGCCGCCTGACGGCGTTCACCGGGCTTATGGTGGGCGGCCTGATCGCGGCCTATATCGCCCTGTTCGTGCCCCTGTCGGGGATGAGCATCAACCCGGCGCGCAGCTTCGCTTCGGCCTTGCCGGCCCACGACCTGTCGGCCCTGTGGCTCTATTTCGCCGCCCCGGTGCTGGGGGCGCTGGTGGCCGTGGAAGTCTACCGGCTGGTGCAGACCGAGCACGCCCACGGCTGTGCCAAGCTGAACCACGACATGCGCTATCGCTGCATCCACTGCGGCTATGCGCCGGGCGAAGACAGCCATGACCATGGGCATGATCACGGGCACGACCATGGCCACGATCACGGGCACGACCGCCCGGCACCGCCCGTGGGCGAGCCCGCAGCACCGTAGGGTCGGCCTCAGGGCCCGGCCCGCACCCCCTGCCGGTCATCCAGTATTGACAATGGACTGGGTGGCCGGGAGGGGGAGTGGGCCGGCGCAGCCCCATCTCAACAGGCGCTGGGCGGAGCCGCCTACTCCGCCTCCGCCGCTTCGGCGGCCACGGCCAGCAGGTAGGCGCCGTAACCGCTCTTGGCCAGCGCCTCGCCCCGTTCGACGAGCTGCGCGCGGTCAATCCAGCCCTGGTAGAAGGCGATCTCCTCCGGCACCGCCATGCGCTGGCCCTGGCGGTTGGCCAGCGTCTGCACGAAGAAGGCGGCCTCCACCAGGCTGTCATGGGTGCCGGTGTCGAACCAGGCGAAGCCGCG
>JAGQRL010000136.1 GCA_020425485.1 Rhodospirillaceae bacterium | reverse complement strand
AGAGGTCGATATAGTCGGTGCCGAGCCGCCTCAGCGATCCTTCCACCGCGCGCAAAATGTTCTTGCGGCCGTTGCCGCCGGCATTGGGATTGCCGGGCGCGGCGTTGAAGCTGAACTTGGTGGCGATCACCGCGGCGTCGCGCAGGCCGGCTTCGGCGATGAAGCGGCCGAGCATCTCTTCCGATCGCCCGCCGGTGTAGAGATCGGCGGTGTCGAACAGATTGCCGCCGGCCTCCACATAGGCGTCGAAAAGCTGGCGGGAGACGGTGTCGTCGGCCCCCCAGCCCCAGTCATCGCCAAAGGTCATGGTGCCGAGCGCCAGGCGGCTCACCTTCAGGCCGCTGCGGCCGAGCGTGTAGTAGTCCATCTGCCGGGTCCTCCCCCAGAGGAGCGGTCTCTACCGCTGCTGCATTGGTTCCAGGTCGCCCGCCGGCCGGCCACCCGGTTGTTGACACGCGCCTCCTTTGAGGAGCGCGGCCAAGCAATCCGGTACCTGCGAACGGAGTACGGCGGCCGCCGTCGCGGTGTTGCGCCTGTGCGGCCGATGTAGCGCGCGCAAGCCCGTCGTCCAGGGCAGCCGGGGCGGCCTCAGCCGAAGATGGCGTTGGGGATGAACAGCACCAGGCCGGGCACGAACACCAGCAGCAGGGTGGCTATTGCCACCGCCAGCATCAGCGGTACGGACTCCTTGGTGTATTCGCCGATGGGGCATTTCATGATGGAGCAGACGGCGTACATGGCCGCCCCCACCGGCGGGGTGAAGTTGCCGATGGTGGCCGAGACGATGAAGACGATGCCGAAATGCACCGGGTCGCCGCCCAGGTCGCGCACCAGCGGCAGGAAGATCGGCGTCAGCATGATGATCAGCACGGTGGCATCGATGAAGAAGCCGACGGTGATGATGAACAGCGACACCAGCACCATCACCACCTGCAGATTGTCCGTCGCCCCGAGGATCCAGCCGGCCACCACCTCCGGCACCCGCTCCAGCACGATGCCGTAGGAGAAGATCGCCGACAGCGCGATCAGGAACATCACCGAGCCGACGTCGGACAGCCCGCCCGTCAGCGCCTCCAGGAAGCTCTTCGCCTTGAGCTGGCGGTAGATCAGCACGCCGATGAACACGGCATAGATGACGGCGAAGGAGCCGATCTCCGATGGCGTGAACACCCCCATGCGCAGGCCCAGCAGCAGGAACACCGGGAACAGCAGCGCCCAGATGCCGCCCTTGAAGGCGCGGCCGACCTCGCGCACCGTCGGCGCCACCTTGCGTTCCGCCCCGTAGCCGCGGCGGTGGGCGGCGATCCAGATGGCCACGGCCAGCGAGATCCACAGAAGGAAGGCCGGAAACAGGCCGGCGGCGAACAGCCGGCCGATGGAAACCTGGCCGATGGTGCCATAGAGGATCATGCCGATGCCGGGCGGGATGATCGGCGTGAGGATGGCACCGAAGGACATCACGCCGGCGGAAAAGCCGCGGGTGAAGCCGCGCTTCACCAGCTCCGAGCCCAGCATGCGCGCCTGCATGGCGGCATCGCCGATGGCCGAGCCCGACACCCCGCCGATCAGGGCCGCCAGCGCGATGGACACCTGGGCCAGCCCGCCCTTCAGCCGGCCCGTCAGCACCGAGGCCAGCTCCAGCAGGTGTTCGGTAATGCCGGACTTGTTGAGGAAGTTGCCGGCCAGGATGAACAGCGGCACGGCCAGGAGCGAGAAGTTCTGGGTTTGCGAGATCGTCACCTGCACCGGGATGGTGAAGGGCAGCTCCGGGTGCTGGAGGAAGAACAGCGCCCCGGAAATGCCGATGGCGAAGGCCACCGGCATGCCCATGAGGATGAGGATCACAAAGGCGATGGCGACGATGAGCATGGCGTCACGGCTGCGCCTGATCGTGGGGCCGGTCCTCGCCGGCAGTCTCTCCGGCAGTCTCGCCGGCGGCCCGCACCAGCCCGTCTTCCGCCAGGGCAGTGCGGATCTTCAGCCCGGTGGTCAGCAGCAGCAGCAGGGCCCCCACCGGCAGGCTCATGGTCACCCAGGAATAGCTGACGCTGGGAATGCCCTGGAAGCTGCGCGCCCGGCTGACCCAGGCGAGGTGCACCCCGGCATAGACGGCGTAGACGAGGAAGGCGGAGATGATCAGGTAGTTGGCGTACAGCATTGCCCGTTGCAGGCGGTGGGGCAGCCGGCCCACCACGAGGTCGATGGACATCATGCTGCCCTTGCGCCAGGCAACATCGGCACACATGAAGGCCGCCCAGGCGAAAAAGCAGGTGGCGAGGTCGATCGTCCAGTTCTGCGGATGGCGCACCAGGCGCGCGACCCCGCCGGTGAAGATGAGCACCACCATCAAGACCAGGAACGTGCCGGCGAGGACCGCCTCGGCTCGCGTCAGCGCTTCATAGACGCGTCGCATTGGTGACCTCCCCGGCAGTTCCCTACGCCTCAAGGGTTACTGGGCGATCTCCGACTGCACCTGGTCGTAGGCCTCGATCAGGCCCAGCACCTCGTAGGCCGCCCGTCCGGCTGCGCGGAACGCGTCCAGGTCGACGTCGTCGACGATGGTCATGCCGGCTTCGATGAGCTGCGCCTTGGCCTCCTCAACGGCGGTGGCCACCACCTCGGAGGTTTCCTGGCCCGCCGTCCGGCACTCTTCCACCAGTGCCGTCTGGTAGTCCTCCGGCAAGCCGTTGAACCACTCGGAGCTGACGATCTGGAAGTTCACCAGCAG
Source organism: Rhodospirillaceae bacterium (assembly GCA_020425485.1). Taxonomy (GTDB): domain Bacteria; phylum Pseudomonadota; class Alphaproteobacteria; order DSM-16000; family Inquilinaceae; genus JACKIH01. The sequence goes on along the minus strand of JAGQRL010000136.1, from coordinate 476 downwards.
GATGTGGCCGGTCTCGTTGGCGTAGTCCAGAACCTCGTTCAGGTTGGCCGCGGTGATGTTGGGGTACACCAGTTCGGCCCCGTCCACCGCCTGCTGCTGCAGGCCGGAATAGATGTCGCCGAAGTTCATCGCCACCGGGGTGGCGCCGAGCGCGCGGATGGATTCCTGCCAGATCGGCGCCGGCGGGGTGCGGATGCGCAACCCGTCCAGATCTTCCGGCGTCCGCACCGGCTCGTTGGTGAAGAAGTGGCGCTGGCCCTGCACCCAGTCGAAGCACACCACCTGGATGCCGAATTCGTCGGCAAGCTGCTGCTGCCATTCGATCATGGTGGGGCTGTCGGCCAGCGCGAAGGCCGCGTGGCGGTCGGCCACGAAATACGGGCCGTTGACCACGGCGATGCCCGGCACGTAGTTGCCCAGGCGGGCCGCATCGGTGTTCTGGCCGATATTCGCGCCCTGGCGGATCTGCTCGATGA
>JAGQRL010000135.1:16648-20889 GCA_020425485.1 Rhodospirillaceae bacterium | reverse complement strand
CTTGCCGGCGCCGTTGCGGCCCAGGATGCCGACGCGCCGACGCGCCGGGAACACGGCGGACAGCCCGCGGAACACATGCTTGGTTCCCTGGCGGGTGGGGTAGCTCATGTGGACGTTGTCGAAGACCACCATGCCGCCTTGGGGGTCTTCGGCATCGTCGGCCGCTTGCAGGATGCCCATGGCCGATCCCCGGAGGTCAGCGCACGCTGATGCGGCCAGCCACCATCTGCTCGGCCGTTGCCGAATAGCGCAGGGGCTGGGAGAACGCCCACTGTCCCGCCGACTCGCAGAGCGCAAGCTGCACCGATTCGCCGGTCAAACGGGCGGTGACGAGCCGGCAGGTGTGGCCGCTCGCTGCGACATAGACGCCGCCCACCTCCGCCTGGCCCACCCCGGCACCGCCGGCGGCCAGCGGCACCACCGCGCCCTCCGGGGCCGTGCCCAGGTGCTGGGCGAGGGTGCCGGCCGCCGTGGTGGGCGCGGCCGTGGCTGCGGCCGGCGGCGCAGCGGGCTCGATCACCGAACATCCGGCCGTCAGGGCGCCCATCGCCAGGGCGAGCAGAAGCGGGAGATGCGTGCCCCGCCGGTGACATGCCTGCTGCATTGTCGCCACTCGCTCCCGGTAAATCATCACGTGCCACAGATCGCCGCTGACTGTACGCTGCGGTCCCTGAGGCCGCAAATGCAACAGGCTCAGCGCCCCGTGCTGCCTGGTGCTCGGCAAGGCCCCGGCGCCCGCTTGGCCCTGCATGGGGGCGATGCCGGCGGTACGGCCTGCCGCGACGGTGGGCCGACCGGGGTGAGGGAGACACGGCGATTTGACGAAGGCCAGCAACACGGCAATCGGACCGGCATCGACTGATTCGGCCGTCGAAGTGTTCCCGCGGGAAGCCAACAAGCACCAGTATATCGACTACCGGCGCCAGGTCAGCCGCACGCGCAAGCTGGTCAACCTGGGCATGATCCTGGTGTGCCTGTGCCTGCCGGTGGTCCTGGGAGTGATCTACTACTACCACTTCGCGGCCGACCGGTATGTGTCGGAAACCCAGGTGATGGTGCGGCGGGCGACACCCACCCCATCGCCGGCGGATCTTCTGTCAAACCTTGCCGGCAGCAACATGCCGAGCGTGACGAACGACGATACCGGCGTGCTGATGGAGTATTGGCGCTCCACGTCCTTCGTCGCCGCGCTGGCGCAGGCCATCGACCTGCGGGCGATCTACAACCGCGAGCCGGACGACTTCGTGTTCCGCCTGGGCGAGAACGTCAGCGACCAGGAGCTGAACGCCTATTTCGCCCGCCGGATTCACTTCAATACCGGGCGTTCGGGCATCATCGAGTTGCAGGTGCAGGCGTTCCGTGCGGAGGACGCCCAGGCCATCGCCAATGCCATGCTCGCGCTCGGGCTGGAACGGATCAACCAGCTCAACGAGGAGGTCGGCCGCACCACCCTGGACTTCTCGCGCAGCGAGGTGGCGGAGGCCGAGGAGCGGGTGCGGGCGGCCCAGGCACAGCTCACCGGGTTCCAGTTGCGCGAGCAATCCATCGACCCGGGACAAACCTCGGCAGCGATCAGCAACCTGGTGGGCGGCCTGGAAGCCGAACTGGCCGGCAGCCGGGCGGAGCTGGCCCAGGCGCTGAGCTACCTGGACGAAAGCAGTGCCACGGTGCGCGGGCTGCAAGCCCGGATTTCGGCCATCGAGCAGCAGATCGAGATCGAGCGGGCGCGAATCACCGGCGGCGAGGAAGCCATGGTGGGCACGCTGGGCGAATTCAACCGACTGACGCTGGAGGTGGAACTGGCCACCCAGGCCCTGGCGTCCTCCCTGGCGTCCTTCGAGGCCGCCGTGAACGAGATGCAGCGCCAGTCTGTGAACATGCTTGTGGTGTCGCCACCCCATCTGCCGGACGCGGCAACCTACCCGCGGCGCGCCGTGGACACCGCCCTGGTTGCGTTGTGCGCCCTGATGGTGTTCACGATCGTATATCTGTTCGCGTCCGCGATCCGCGATCACATGTTCTAGGGTGCGCAACCCTGGAGCGCGGTCCGATCCGGCGCGGCCACGTCTGGCCGGACGGCCTCGGGGGAGCCTTGCGATGGTGGTGCAACGCCTCAGACTGCTCGACGCCGGGGGCCGGCGCGTCACCGCAGGTCTGGCCTCGCTGCTGCTCGTCCTCCTCAGCGCCCTGCCGGCGCCGGCGCAGACGCCGTCCACCGGCAGCGAGCGGGTGCTGCGGGCGGCCGAATTCACCGAACCGCTGCCCTTCGGCGCCAACCTGTTCGAAGGCCAGCCGCCGGCCACCACCGGCGCCATCGATCCCAACTACCTCCTGTCGGTGGGCGACGACGTCGCCGTGTACATCATCGGCGCGGTGAGCATCCAGACCGTCACCGCGGTGGACACCCAGGGCAACATCTTCATCCCCGAAGTCGGTCCCGTGCCGGTGCTGGGGGTCAGTGCCGGCAGCCTCAACTCCACGGTGGAAAACAGCGTGCGCGAGGTGTTCCGCGACAATGTCGAGGTCTACACCACGGTGCTGGGCACCCAGCAGATCGCCGTGTTCGTCACCGGCTTCGTGGCCCGGCCGGGGCGCTTCGAGGGCGGCTCGCTCGATTCCATCATCGACTATCTGGTGCGCGCCGGCGGCATCGACCCCGATCGCGGCAGCTACCGCGACATCGTGGTGGAACGGGGCGGCACCCCCATCGCACGCGCCGATCTGTACGACTTCCTGCTGGATGGCGATCTGCCGACGGTGCAGTTCCGTGCCGGCGACACCATCATCGTCGGCCCGCAGCGACCGACCATCTCGGTGTCCGGCGATGCCCGCAACACCTTCCGGTTCGAGATCCCCGACGGCGGCATGATCGGCAGCCAGCTCGTCGAGCTGGCGCGGCCGCTGCCGGGGGTGACCGACGCCTATGTCAGCGGGATCCGCGGCGCCCGGCCCTATGTCGTCTACTTCTCGCTCGACGAGTTCGCCTCCCAGTCGCTGCACGACCAGGACGAGGTGGTGTTCCAGGCCGACCAGCCGGTGAACGCGTTCACGCTGTACACCGACGGTGCGGTGATGGGCCCCTCGGTGCTAGTGGCCACGCCGGGTGTGCGGCTGCACACCGTGCTGGACTATATCGCCGTCGATCCGGCGGTCGCGGAGGTGGGCTCGGTCTACCTGTTCCGCCGCAGCGTGGCCCGCCAGCAGGCCCAATCGCTCAACGAAGCGCTGGACCGGCTGCAACGCTCGCTGCTCAGCGCCGCCAGCGCCGGGGGCGAGGCCCAGGCCGAAGCCGTCGCCCAGGAAGCCGACCTGGTGCAGCAGTTCATTGAACGGGCGCGCACCGTGGAGCCGGACGGGCGCGTGGTGGTGGCCCGCCAGGATGGCTCCATCGCCGACATCCGCATGGAGGACGGGGACATCATCGTGATCCCCGAGGCGACCGACCTGATCCTGGTATCGGGCGAAGTGGCGGTGCCGCAGGCGCTGCTCTTCGAGCCGGGGATGGACGCGGAGGACTATGTGTACGCGGCCGGCGGCTATACCGACCGGGCGGACGAGGGCAGCTTCGTGATCCGCCGCCTCAACGGCCAGACCTTCACCGGCGGGGGCATCCCGGAGCTGCAGCCCGGCGACGAGGTGATCGTGCTGCCGGAGGTGCCGCTCGCCTACCTGGCGCTGGCCAGCGATATCGCCCAGATCATTGGCCAGATGGCGGTGACCGCCGCGGCCATTGTCGCGGTGTTCTGAGCCGCCATTCCCTAAGCTGCGCTGTCCTCCGCAAGCCGTGCCTTGGCCCAGGCAGCGGTGGCGGCCATGCCCTCGGCATAGGAGATGCGGGAGCGGAAGCCCAGCAGCCGCCGTGCGGCCTCGATGGGGAAGGCGGCATCGCGGCTCAGCAGATGGGTGCCGTGGCGGGTGGCGAAGGGCCGCCCCTTCAGCCGCAAGGCCCGGTGGGCCGGCTCCAGCACCGTTGCGGCGGCCCGGGCCAGGCCAGCCGGCACGCTGAAGCGCGGCGGTGCTGCCCCGATCCCCCGGGCCAGATCGCCGAGGAACTGCGCCCAGGTCTCGCAGGTGTCGTCACGCAGGTTGACGGCAGCGCCCAGCGCCGCTGCCTCCGCAGCGGCGGCCAGCACGGCATCGACGAAGTTGTCGATATAGATGAAGCCGCCGGCTGTGCGGCCGCGGTCCACCAGGACCAGGCGGCGCTGCTTCAGCAGGCGGGCCAGCGGCAGCACCAGGGC
>JAGQRL010000135.1:9513-16575 GCA_020425485.1 Rhodospirillaceae bacterium | reverse complement strand
GCACCAGCCGCTCGGCGGCCACCTTGGTGGCGTTGTAGGGCAGGCCGACATCGCGCAGCGGCGCCGTCTCATCGCACGCAACCCGCGGATAGCCGTAGACATCGGTGGTGCTGACATGGACGAAGCGGGAGACCCCGGCGCCTGCCGCGGCCGCCAGCAGGGTGGCAGTGCCCTCCACGTTGCTGCGGCGGAACTCCGCCAGCGGCGCCCAGTCGGTGGAGGTGGCCGCGCAATGCACGATGGTGGCCACGCCCGGCACCGCAGCGGCCATGGCGCGGGGGTCTTCCAGCGCGCCGATGGCCACCTCGGCAGCGCTGCCGGCGAACAGCGCCCGCTGCTCTGCCCGGCGCAGCAGCACGCGCACCGGGTGGCCGCCCTCCAGCAGCCGCCGGGCGACGGCATGGCCGGCAAAGCCGGCGGCACCGGTCACCAGAAACACGGCCGGTGCGGCGCCGGCCTTAGGTGCCCACGGACCGCGCGCCGCGGCCCAGGCAGCGCGGCGCCAGGTCGACCGCCAGCGCGTGCAGCTCCGCCAAAGCCCGGTCCATCTGCGCTTCAGTGTGTGCGGCGGAGAGGAAGAAGCGCAGCCGCGCCCGGCCTTCCTCCACCCCCGGATAGGTGGCCGGCACCACGTTGACGCCGCGTTCCAAAAGCCCCTGGCTGAGCTTCAGTGCTGCGGCGGAGTCCGCCGTGATCACCGGCAGGATGGCATGCCCGCCGCCATAGCCCAGATCGAAGCCAAGCCCGGTGGCGGCTTCGGTGAAGCGCTTGGACAGGGCAGCCAGGCGCGCCACCCGCTCCGGCTCGGCCGCCATCAGCCGCAGTGCCGTCAGCGCCGCCGCGGCAGCGGGCGGGGGCAGCCCGACGCTGTAGACGAAGGCCGGCGTGATGTATTTCAGCAGGGTGATGAGGTCCTGCGACCCGGCGATATAGCCGCCCGCACTGCACAGGGCCTTGGACAGGGTGCCCATCCAGATGTCCACGGCCGCACCCGGCACTCCGGCCAGTTCCGCAATGCCACGGCCGGTGGCCCCGAGAACGCCCAGGGCATGGGCTTCATCCACCATCAGCAGGGCGTTGTGGCGCAGCTTGAGATCGACGAAGCGCTGCAGGTCCGGCGCATCGCCGTCCATGCTGTAGAGGCCTTCGATGACGATGACCACGCGGCGGAAGCTGCCGCGGTGTTCGGTCAGCAGGTCGTCCACCGCCTGCCAGTCGTTATGGGCGAAGGCTACGCGGCGCGCGCCGGAGGCCTCGGCCCCCATCACCAGGCAGTTGTGGGCCAGCGCATCATGGCAGATCAGGTCGTGCGGGCCGAACAGGGAGGACAGCACCGACACGCCGGTGGCATGGCCACTGACGAAGGTGAGGGCTGCCTCGCAGCCGTAGACCGCGGCCAGCTCGGTTTCCAGCTCGCCATGCAGCGCGCGCTCGCCCGCCACCATGCGGCTGCCGGACACCGTGGTGCCGTAGCGATCCACCGCCTCGATCACCGCTTCGCGGATGCGCGGATGGCCATTCAGGCCCAGATAGTCGTAGCTGGCGAAGTTCAGGCAATGCCGGCCGTCGATCTCCACCTGCGGCCCCGCCAGCCCGTCGATGCGCCGGAAATAGGGGATGTCGATGCCGTTGGACGGCGCCAGGTCGAGCACCCGCCGCAGCTCGCGCATTTCCTGCCACTGGCTGACATCGGCCGTCTGCGGCGGCTGGGGGTCGCGCCGGTCGGTCTCGCCCCGCGTTGCACCGGACAGGGCAGCCAGCTTGCCGCCGGCCACCTGGCGCAGCAGCCGCTGGCGTGCCCCTGGCGGCAATCGGGAGAGCAGTCGGCTGACATCGCTCATCGTTTCATCTGCCTTTTCATGGCTCCGTTCCCGCCGCGAACGGCGGTCAGTCCGATCCCGCGGACTGGGCGTCATCTCCGGTGTAGCCCTGGGCCTCGCGCATCACGCCGAGGCTGGCAAGGCTGCTCTGGTCTTCCACATCGTCGCCGCCGCGCGACCTCAGCAGGCCGAGAAGGCGGCTCGACAGATCCTCGATGCTGGGTCCGTTGGCAAACAGGGCGGGCGGCACATGCACACCCATGCGCCGTTCGATGGCCAGTGCCAGCTCCACCAGCAGCAGCGAATCGAAGCCGAGATCCATGGTCGAGCGCGACCGGTCGATGGTCGCTGCATCCTCCAGCGTGGCCTTGGCAACCTCGGCCACCACCATGTCGGCAATCACTGCCTTCAGGTCATCGTCCTTCAAGCTGCGCGCGAGTTCCGCGATGGGCAAGCTGTCTGACGCCATGCCGTCGCTGTCGCCCACCAGGCTGCGGTAGCCGTTGGAGCGCACCAGCGACGAGGTTTCGGCGATCAGCCGCCAATCGGCGGGCGCCACCACCCGGTGGGTGGCATCCTCCACAATCAGCCGCTCCAGCCAATCCATGGTTTCGTCGCTGCTGAGCAAGGTGCCTCCCATCCGGCGCTGCACCACGTCGCGCAGGCGGGAGTCGTGGGTCAGGAAACCGGTGTCCAGAATGCCCCCCCAGGCGATCGCCAGCCCGTGGTCGCCCGTTGCGCGCCGGTGGGCTGCCAGGCCATCGAGGAAACCGTTGGCGGCGGCGTAGTTTGCCTGGCCAACATTGCCGATGGTCACGGCGAACGATGAATAAAATACGAACAGTTCCAGGGTCCGCCCTTGGGTCGCGCTGTGGAGGTTCCAGGCCCCCCTGGCCTTTGCACGCAGCACCCGATCCATCTGGTCGGCGGTCAGATCGGCCACCAGCCCGTCGTCGAGCACGCCGGCCGCGTGCACGATCCCGGCCAGCGGCACCCCGGCGGCATCGATCTCCCCGATCAACTCGGCCACCGCCGCCTGGTTCCCGATGTCGAGCGCGTGGACGGTGATCTCCGCCCCCTGGGCTTCCAGGTCGGCAACCGCCTCGGCGGCCCCCGGAGCTTCCAGCCCGCGCCGCCCCACCAGCACCAGATGCCGGGCACCGCGCGCCACGAAGCGCCGGGCGGTGGCAAGGCCAAGGCCGGTGAGCCCGCCGGTGATGAGGTAGGCGGCATCGTCGCGCAGCGTCAGCCGCACCGGCTCGGCCTTGGCGGCGGGGGCGGGTGCGACGGTGCGCGGCGGCGGCGACTGGGTGACCACCACCTTGCCGATGTGCCGCGCGCGATGCAGCGTGCCCAGCGCATCGGCCACCGCATCGGCGGGGAACAGCAGGTGGGGCAGGGGGTGGAAGGTGCCGTCCGCCAGCCCCCGCGACAGCTCTTCCATCAGGCGCCCGGCGGCGGCGGGCCGGCCATCGAGAAGCTGGTCCACATCGACGCCGAAGAACGAGGCGTTGCGGGCAAACCGGCGCAGGCCGATGGCGGTATCGGCGAAGATGTCGCGCTTGCCCAGCTCCACGAAGCGGCCGAAGGGCTTCAGCAGCTCCAGGCCCTTGCGGATGGCGCGGCCGGCGGTGGAGTTGAGCACCACATCCACACCGGTCCCGCCGGTGGCCGCGCGCACCTGGTCGTCGACGTCGACGGCGCGGGAATCGAACACATGGGCGACGCCGAGGCGGCTGAGGAAGTCCCGCTTCTCCGGCGATCCCGCGGCGGCATACACCTCCGCCCCGAGATGGCGGGCCACCTGGATGGCTGCCAGGCCGACGCCGCCGGCGGCCCCGGGGATGAACACGCTTTCCCCCGGTTCCAGGCGCGCCAGTTCCTTCAGGCCGTAGAGTGCGGTGAAGAACACGGTGGGCATGGTGGCGAGTGCTGCCGGGTCGCTGTCCGCCGGCACCGCCATCACCGCGGTGGCGCGGGTGACGACGTGGGAGGCAAAGCAGCGGCGGGCGAAGCCGACCACCCGGTCGCCCACCGCCAGCGTGGTGACGGCAGCCCCGGTGCGCACCACCCGGCCGGCAAATTCCAGCCCCAGGGTCGGCCCGGCGAAGCCCTGGTCCAGCGCTTCGGGCGGCAGCAGCCCCAGGGCCAGCATGACGTCGCGGAAATTGCACGCGGTGGCCTCGACCTCGACCTCGATGTCCTCCGGTCCCACCGCGGCGGGGTCGACGGCCTGCCACACCACCCCGTCCAGCCGGGCGGCGGCCTTGTAGGTGAGCGCGTAGCGGTCGGGCGTGGTGCCGGCGGGTGCCTGGTCCTCCACCCGGTCGAAGCGTATGGTCAGCGCCCGCTCGTCGTCCACCACCACCTCGGTTTCGCCGGCCCAGGTGCTGCGGTCGCACAGATCGGCCAGGCGCGGCGCCAGCCGGTCCGGCGGCGTGGTGGCGGGAGCGCGCAGGCTGCGCGGGTTGAGTTCGGGATGTTCGTTGACGAGCACCCGGAAGAAGCCCTGGATCGCCGCCGCCAGGGGATGGGTGGTTTCCGCCGCCTCGCGGGGGGCCGGCGTGCGCAGCACGGCAAGGATGGTCGGCCGGCGCTGCCAGGCATCGCCGATGGCGTGGCCGACCAGCAGGCGCAGGTCCTCCAGCAGACCCAGCTCCGGGGCTGCCTGCTCGGGATCGGCCAGATCGAACACCACGGCCAGGCAGTCCGGCGGGTCCTCCAGCAGCAGCATTTCCAGGGTTTCGGGGATCGAGCCGCTGTCGGCGTGGTGCAGCGGCAGGGCGCTGACCCGGCGGCCCTGGGGCTCCAAGGCCGCGCGCACGGCCGCGGCCAGATCTTCGTCCACCGGCCCGGTGAACAGCAGGGCCACGCCGCCCGCCACCGGACGGTCGGCGGAAATCGGCTGGAGGGAGCTGAGGCGGCCGGTGCGCCGGGCCAGCGTGAAGGTGCCGACGCCATCGGCCAGGGCCTGGTGCGACACCGCCCAGCTTGCCGCCGGCAAGCCCTGTTCGACGGCGGCATGGGCGGCACTGGCGGGATCGTCGGCAGCGGCGGCATCGAGGATTGCGCGGGCGAGGGGATCCAGCTCCGGCTGGGCGAGCAGCACGCCGCCGCCTTCGCGCACCCACAGCCGGGCGAAGCGGGCCACCTGTTCGCCGGCATCGCGGTCGATGGCGGCGATGTGGCCCAGCAGCAGGTCGGCACTGCGCGGCTGCTGATCGGCCGGCAGGTCGGCCACCTCGTCGGGCGCCAGGGCGATCAGGCGCGTGGGGTCGTGGCCCAGCGCCTTCACCTGGGCGATCAGCCGCGGGTCGGGCGAAACGAACCAGTAGCGCGTGCGCCCGGGCGGCAGCCAGCGCATCAGCGCCTGCACCACATCCGGCCCTTCGAGCCCGGCCTCGACGATGCGGATTTCCCGATCTTCCGGCAGCGCCTCCACCAGGTGGCGCACCGCCTGTTCGATCAGTCCGGTGCGCAGCAGCCGGGCGGGATCGCGCAGCACGCCGGACTCCCAGGCGAAACTCCCGGTCAGCCGGGTGCGGGCGGTGGCCGGCGTCACGGTGCGGTCAAGCAGGGCGGCCAGCAGGTCAGCCTCCTGCCAGGCAAGCTGGAAGCGGCCCCAGGCACCGGGATGGGCCCGCAGCGCCTGGCGCCAGACAGCGACGGCCGATGCGCCCGTGTTGCCGGTGCGCCCGGCTGCCAGGTCGAGCGCGGCTTCGGCGATGGCCGCAAGGGCCGGATCGCCGGTAGCTCCAAGCTGGTTGGGCTGGACCGGGGTGCCCCCGGCGCCGGCATGGCGGTCCAGGACCTCGCCGACGCAGGCGGCGCGGACGCGGGCTTCGGCCTGCCGCTGGCCGGCGTCCATGGCGGATGCGGGCGGGCCGCCGGCCGGTGCCGCCAGGGCGGCTGCAAGGGCGGCACCGGGGTCCAGCACAGGTCCCGGCCGGCCGAACAGGCTGCGACCGTCGTCCAGCAGGTCCAGCCGGGCCGCCACCGCGTGGGCGGCGGTGCGCCGGCTCTGCGGCATGGTGACGTAGACGCCGTCGTCGAGCAGGAAGACCACATGGCCGTCACGGTCGTAGGCGGCGACGGAAAACACCAGCACCGCCGCGGTGAAGCGGTGCACCCGGATGTGGGCGGCCACCGGGGCGCCGGCGCTGCGGTTCCAGCGGAAGCTGCCGATGCGGGCGGGCAGGCGCGGGGCGTCGCCCACTTCCTCCTCCCGCGCATCGAGTGCCACGGTGACCGCTTGCAGGCAGGCGTCCAGCAGTGCGGGGTCGATGTGGCAGGCGATGCCGTCCACCGGCGGAACGCTCTGGTGGGCGCCGTCCATCTCGATGACGGCTTCATCGATGCCGCAGGCGATGCGGGTGAGCGGCCGCATCACCGGGCCATAGGTCAGTTCCCGCTGGTCCAGGTTGGCGTACAGATCTTCCAGCGTCTTGGGCGTGGGGCAGCGTGCCTGGGCATCCCGCCAGGCAAGCGGGGCGGCCAGTTCGCCGGAGGCCTGCAATTCGCCGTAGAAGCGGCAATGCGCCGACCAGCCGCCGATCTGGGCGGCGCGGGAGGAGATGGTGCCGAAGCCGGTTTCGGCGTCGATCTCCGTGCGCATCGCCTGCACCTGGCCCTCGTCCAGGTTCAGCCCGGCGCGGATCTCAAAGGCGTCGATGCGGACGATGGCGGCATCCGCCGGTTCTGCCGCGGAGGTGGCGCGCAGGCTGGCGGCGATCGCCATTTCCAGGAACACGGCGGCAGGAACCGTCGGCTTTCCGCGGAAGCGGTGCTGATCGATCACCGCACGGGTGGCGGTGTCGAAATCCACCTCCCAGGCCGGAATCTCCAGGTCGAGGGGGTCGCCCAGCAGCGGGTGGCAGCGCAGCAGGCGGTAGGCCCCGAAGCTGCGGCTGGGCGTGCGCATCCAATGGCTGCGGTGCTGCCAGGGGTAGCGCGGCAGTTCCGTGGCGGCCACGCTTCCGTCGGCTGCGGGTGCCTCCCAGGCGGCGAGGCCGCCGGCAACGGCAATGCGCGCCACCGCATGGTCGAGCTGTTCGGTGTCGCTGCGGCCGCGCTCCAGCGTCGGGACCACGGCGGCACCGGAGCGGGCGAGCCGGGCGGAATCGCGGATCGCCGAGCGCAGGATGGAGGCCGGCCCCACCTCCACGAAGACGCCGAACCCGTCGCGCCGCATGGCCGCGATGGCGCCATCGAACACCACCGGGTCGCGGACATTGCGCCACCA
>JAGQRL010000135.1:9145-9399 GCA_020425485.1 Rhodospirillaceae bacterium | reverse complement strand
TCCAGCACGTCCATCTGCTCGGTGTGGAAGCCGTAGGCCACATCCAGCATCTGCACGGTGAAGCCGAGGGTCTTGAGAAGCTGGGCTGCTTCCTCCACGTCGTCGACGGCGCCGGACAGCGTGGTGGAGCGCGGGCTGTTGCGGCAGGCCACCACCACCGGCAGCCCCAGCTCGCCGATCAGCTCCGCCAGCGCTTCGGCTTCGGCCACCACCACGGCCATGCCGCCGAGCCCGTGCAGCCGGCTCTGGCCGCG
>JAGQRL010000135.1:0-9069 GCA_020425485.1 Rhodospirillaceae bacterium | reverse complement strand
CTGTGGCCGACGGCGGCACCGACGCGGATGCCCCGGTCCTCCAGCTCGCGCAGGATGGCGATCTGGATGGCGAAGAGCAGGGGCTGGCCAACATCGGCCCGCCCCAGTTCCTGCACACTGGACACCGGGCCGGCGTCGGCCTCGTCGTCGGCGAAGTAGTCGATCAACGGCCGCGGCTCCAGGCGTCGCCAGGCGGCATCCACCTCCTCGATCACCCGGCGCGCGGTGCGCGACCGCTTGAACAGGTCGCGCCCCATGCCGTGCCACAGCGCGCCGTTGCCGTTGAACACGAAGGCCGGCGCCAGCTCGGTATCGGCAGCCACCTCCAGGTGGACGGCACCGTCGCCGCGCCCGGCCGAAGCCTTCACCAGCTTGCCGCCGGTGGACACCTGGGCGAGGCGGGCAACCGCTTCCTGCGGTGTGCGGGCGGCGAGGAACAGGCGGTGGGGGTGCCAGGAGCGGCGATGCAGCGTCGCCCCGGCCACCGCCGCATACTGGGCCGGCGTGGCGCTTTCCAGCGTGTCGCGGTACTGGCCGGCAAGCTCCTGCAGGGCGGCGGCGGAGCGCGCGGTGACCACCAGCGGCGGCGGCGCCTCGGGCGTGTCTGCCTGGCGGGTGGCTTGGCGGGTGGCCTGTCGGGTGGCTTGGCCGGCGGTTTGGCGGGCTGGCCGGCGCACCACATCCGGCGGGGTTTGCAGCACGGCATGGGCGTTGGTGCCGCCGAAGCCGAAGGAGTTGACGCCCATATAGGCCACGCCGGTGGGCAGCGGCGTTTCCTCCGTCACCACCCGCAGGTTCAGCTCTTCGAAGTCGAGGCGGGAGCTGAACGGCGGCGTGACCACCGTCGGCGGCACCACGCCGCGCTTCAGCGCTTCGATGGTCTTGATCAGGCCCGGCATGCCGGCGGCGGCTTCCAGGTGGCCGACATTGCCCTTCACCGAGCCGACGAGGCACGGCGCATCGCGCTTCTGGCCGATGGCCGCGGCGATGGCGGCACACTCCACCCCGTCGCCGGCCTGGGTGCCGGTGCCGTGGGCTTCCACATAGGCGATCTGCTCGGGGTCCAGTTCCGCCCGTTCGAGCGCCGTGGTGATCAGGCGGGCCTGGGCGGCACTGCTGGGCAGGGCGATGCCCTGGGTGTGGCCATCGTTGTTCACCGCGGTGGCGCGGATGACACCGTGGATCTCGTCGCCGTCCGCCAGCGCCTGGTCCAGCCGGCGCAGGATCATCGCCCCGGCGCCCTCCGACCGCACATAGCCGTCGGCCTTCTCGGAGAACACGTGGCAGCGTCCGGTGGGCGACATCATGCCCGCCTTGGAGAAGCCGATGAACGGGCCGACGCTGACCAGCGCGTTGACGCCGCCGGCGATGGCGAAATCGCATTCGCCGGATTGCAGGGCGGTGCAGGCCTGGTGCAGGGCCACCACGGTGGACGAGCAGGCGGTGTCGATCGCCATGCTGGGGCCGTGGAGATCGAAGGCGTGGGAGATGCGGTTGGCGGCGATGGCGGCCGCCCCGCCGGTGTTGGAATAGCGGTCCACCACCTCCGGGCGGGCGAAGGCCATGGCGCAGTATTCGCTCATGGACAGGCCGAAGAAGACGCCGGTGGTGCCGCGGCTCAGCCGGTCGAGCCGGATGCCGCCATGCTCGGTGGCTTCGTACACCACCTCCAGGGCCATGCGCTGCTGGGGATCGAGCTGGTTGGCCTCACGCGCGCTGATGGCGAAGAAGCCGCTGTCGAACTGGTCGATCCCGGCGATCATGCCGGCCTGGAGCACGTTGGTCTTGCTGATGGTCTCCGGGTTGGGATGGTACATCGCCGGATGGTTCCACCGCTCGTCGGCGATGGGGCGGATGGTGACCCGGCGGTCGGTGAGCGTCCGCCAGAACGTCTCCGGCGTCCGGATGCTCACGGGGAAGCGAAGGGAGTATCCGACGACTGCAACCAACATGGCTTTCCGCGCGCACGCAATTCAACGAGCCGGGACCGGCACGACTACCATGTTGTGATGCCAGAAAGTTGTTTCATGTACCAGCCCGGCATTTGTCAAATTTACGGACCATCTGATCGATATCAGATCGAAATCCTTTGATAGCGACGTGCAAAAATATCTTGCACGACCTTTACTCATGAGCCGGGAGTTTTGAGAATACTTGTTCGGTGGGCCTTGTATGACCTTAGGCAGCAGCCGTGACAGGGTCAATCAACAAGACGCGGAGCGACAATTCGTCCAGGGCAGGGGGCCGCGGCGACTGACCAGGCATCCTTGGATGCCCACTTTGTCGATGAGATCGGTGTGGCGGGGCCTGTTGCCGTGCCGGGACGGCGGGCGCAGTAGGCTGCCGCGTCGGACACCGGCGGTGGGGAGGCTTCCCAGACCGTTTCGCTTCGAGTGGCACCGGCCCTCCCGTCCACCCTGCCGCCCAAGCCATTGGCAAATCGGGGAGCAGGGTGGGGGAGCGGGCTGGGACCGGCCCGATGGCGGCGCAAGCCGCCCCGGGGGCCGGTCCCGATTGCCTGGAGCACGACGTCCGGCCAGACGCGTTCGCGCCTGATCGGACCCGTGGCCTAGCTGGCGCCGTCGGCCCCGAGGCCCAGCACCTTTGGCACCATGTAGTTGCGCAGCCGGAAGGCGTTGGGCATGCCCGAGCCCAGCAGCGGGCGCAGGTAGAGCCGGAACTGGTCGGTAACCCCGGTGCCGCTTTCGTTGATGAACTCGTCGGGCATCACCTTGGTCTTGCCGGCGACGTCCGACAGCGGATGCAGGTGATATTCCACCGAATAGAAGCCGGTGCGGTGGATCACCACCGTGCCGTCCTCTTCGCGCCAGCGGGCGTACTGCACCGCCTTTTCGCCGACCTCGCGGGCTTCCCGCTGATCGACATCCGAGACGCAACCGAGGAAGGAGCGCTGGGCGTACCCCAGCGTGTCGCCGCGCACCCGGGTGATGCCGGTCTTGGCCTTGATCTCGGCCACCAGCAGGTCGGCCAGCGCGCCGGTCCCGGAAAGCTGGACGTTGCCGTGGGCATCCTTTTCCACGGTTTCGGCCAGCTTGGTCATGATCGGCGTGCCGTCGCCGTCGTGGATGCCTTCCGACACGGCGATCACGCAGCGGCCATAGCGCTCGTAGGTGGACTTCACATCGGTGAGGAACTTGTCGATTTCGAAGGTGCGCTCGGGCACGTAGATCAGGTGCGGCCCGTCATCGGGGTACTTGTGGCCCAGCGCCGATGCGGCGGTGAGGAAGCCGGCATGGCGGCCCATGACGACGCCGAGATAGATGCCGGGCAGGGCCGCGTTGTCCAGGTTGAAGCCGGAGAACGCCGAGGCGACGTAGCGCGCCGCGGACGGAAAGCCCGGGCAGTGGTCGTTGATCACCAGATCGTTGTCGATCGTCTTGGGGATGTGGATGCAGCGCAGGCGATAGTCGCCCTTGCGCGCTTCCTCGCTGACGATCCGCAGCGTGTCTGAGGAGTCGTTGCCGCCGATGTAGAAGAACGTGGAGATCTCGTGTGCCTTCAGCACCTTGAAGATTTCCTGGCAGTACTTCAGGTCGGGCTTGTCGCGGGTGCTGCCCAACGCGGAGGAGGGGGTCTTCGCCACTTCCTCCATGTTGTGGGTGGTCTCCTGGGTGAGGTCCACCAGCTCTTCGTTGACGATGCCGCGGACGCCGTGGAAGGCGCCGTAGATCCGGTCCACCTGCGGCACCTTGCGGCTTTCGACCACCACGCCGGCCAGCGACTCGTTGATCACCGCGGTCGGCCCTCCCCCCTGGGCCACGATGGCTTTGCCTCTCAGCATGTCACTCTCTCTTTTCTTGTGGTTCGGCGCCGGGTGCAGCCCCGACGTGTATTCTCAATGAGATAGCACAAGCCAGCGGCCCCTGGCTACGTTCCATGGCGGGCTGCGGTGGTAGGACGGGCACGGATTCCGGCGGGACAGGCGCCCACCACCTTGAACTGAAAGCGTGCCTAGGTTTTCACCACATAGTCGCGGTAATCCATATCCTCTTCCAGGATATGCTCCACCAGCCAGCGCTCCAGGAAGGCGTTGACCATGTCGCCGATCTCAAACGGGCTTTCGGCGGCGCGGCGGTAGGTGATCTTCACCGTATCCAGCCACTCCACGAAGGCGCGGTGGCCGGCCATGTGCTCTTCCAGGTCGGGATAGCCGCCCTTGCGCATCATCGCCTCTTCGCGGGCGAAATGGCCGGCGGCGTACTGTTCCAGGCGCCAGAGGATGGTGTCGAGGAAGCCGTCGGTCATGTCGGCCTCTTCCAGCTCCTGCACCAGGGCGAACAGGCCCTGGTGGTCGGCATCGATGGCGGCGTTGCCGACGCTGTATTCCGGCTTCCATTCCACTTTCGCCATGGTCTCAGCCCTATAGCAGCGCCAGCGCCAGACCCGGGAACAGGATCAGCAGCGCCAGGCGGACGATATCGGACAGGACGAAGGGGAGCACGCCCTTGAAGATGTCGCCGATCGGCACCTCAGGTGCCACCGATTTGATGACGAACACGTTCATGCCCACGGGCGGGGTGATCAGGCCCATTTCCACCGCGATCACCGTAATGATGCCAAACCATATTGGATCGAATCCCGCGTTGTAAATCACCGGATATACAACCGGGACGGTCAGCAGCAGCATGGCGATGGCGTCCATCACGCAGCCCAGCACCATGTAGAGCAGCAGCACGCACATCAGGATGGCGTAGGGCGGCAGGTCCAGCCCCGCCACGAACTGCGTCAGCGAGAACGAGATGCGCGAGACCGAGAGGAAGTAGCCGAAGATCTCCGCGCCGATGATCATGAAGAAGATCATGGCGGTGAGGAACAGCGTCTCTTCCACCGCACTGCGGAAGTCCTTCCACGTCATGCCGCGCACCAGGGCGATGACGAAGGCGCCGGCCGCTCCGAAGGCGGCGGCTTCCGATGGCGTGAAAACGCCGCCGTAGATGCCGCCGATGATGATGGCGAAGATCAGCCCGAAGGGGGCCAGCCCCTTCAGGCCGACGATCTTCTCGCGCAGCGTGGTGGGATCGCCCGGTTCGGCGAGCGAGGGCTTGATCAGCACCACCAGGGCGATGGCCGCACAGTAGAGCCCCAGCCCCAGGAAGCCCGGCAGGATGCCGGCGATGAACATGTCGCCCACCGACTGCTCGGTGATCAGCGCGTAGAGCAGCAGGGCGATGGAGGGCGGGATCATGATGCCCAGCGTGCCGCCGGCGGCCAGCGTGCCGGTGGCCAGCGAGCGGGCGTAGCCGCGCGCCAGCATCTCCGGCAGGGCCACCCGCGCCATGCTGGCCGCGGTGGCCAGCGAGGACCCGGAAATGGCGGAGAAGACGCCGCAGGACGACACCGCCGCCAAGGCCATGCCGCCGCGCCATCCGCCGAACAGGGCGCGGGCGCCGGCGAACAGCTCCGCCGACATGCGCGCCTTCGACGCCAGCACGCCCATGAAGATGAACATGGGGATGGGGCTGAAGCCGTAGTTGGACAGCACCTCGAAGGGGCCGGAATCGAGGATGGCGAAGGAGGCATCGAAGGTGCGGATCAGCCCGAAGCCGACAAAGCCGGTAACCGCCATGGCCAGGGCCACCGGCATGCGCAGGGCGATCATCAGCAGCATGCCGACGATGCACAGGGTTCCGAGAATGGGCGCGCTCACGATGCGGCTCCCTGGTCGCGGCTCTTGTCGAGGCTCACCAGCGGGTCGCGCGGGCGGCGGCGGCTGTCGAGGAACTGTTCGATGGAGACCAGCAGGGCGCGCAGGCCGAGCATGGCGGTGATGGCGCTGACCGCTGCGTAGATGAGGTAGAGCGGGATATGCAGATCCTGGGTCGTCTCACCGCTCGCCAGCGTGGTGCCGACGGAGTGAAAGAAGGCCACCGCCATGCCGAGCCCGAGGGCCGTGAACCCCAGATTGTAGGCGGCCGCCATGGCCCGCTTCACGCCTTCGGGGAACACCTCGGTGAAGATGTCCACGATCACCTGGCCGCGGTTCACCGAATAGGGCAGCGCCAGCAGCACGGAGAACAGCAGGCTGTAGCTGACGATCTCCACCCCGCCGGGGAAGGTGATATCGATATCGCCGTCGGTAACGCCGAACACCGTGCGGCTGAGCACGTCCAAGAGGACGGTGACCACCATGGCCACCAGCAGCACCCCGCTGACCATGTGCAGGCCATGGGCGATGGTGTGGGATGCCTTGAATAACCGTCTCATCGCTCCGGCTCCCCCTCCCGGAAAGCCCGCCGGTCGGGAACGATCGGTGGTGGAAGCCCCGTCCGCCCGATCCGTCCGGGGTGGCGCGGACGGGGCGGGGGGCGATCCATGCAGGTTCAAGTCCGTCCGGTGGTCGGGCGGACCGGTGGGTCCGCCCGCTGGTGGCTACTCGCAGGTCGCGGCCAGTTCCAGGGCGCGGTCGTAAACGGCCTGGCCCGGCAGGCCCTGGGATTCCAGATCGGCGATGTAGGCTTCCGCGGCCCCTTGCAGCAGCGGCTGCCAGGCCGGGTTCTCGATGCCGCCTTCCACCGTGTAGATGGTGTGGCCCCGCTCCACCGCGTCGGCGCGGCCGCGCACGTCGAGCGCATCGAACACCGAAGCGGCGGTCTGCGACCATTCCTCGCCGGTGTTGCCGTCGATCACCGCCCGCAGGTCTTCCGGCATGCCTTCGTAGACATCGCGGTTCATCGTCACCACGAAGGCGAGCGTGTAGAGGCCGCCCACCTCGGTGTGGTTGTTGGCCAGCTCGTTCAGGCGGAACACGAAGGCGCCTTCCCAGGGCAGGGCCACGCCGTCGATCACGCCGCGCTGCATGGCGGTGTAGGATTCCGGTGCCGGCATGCCGACCGGCTGGGCGCCCAGGCTTTCCAGCAGGCTGGCCACCACGGTGGTGGGCCGGCGGATGCGCAGGCCGGCCAGGTCCGAGGGCTCCTGCACCAGCACATCGGTGGTGTGGATGTGGCCGGGGCCGTGGGTGAACAGGAACAGCGGGTGGGTGTCCTCGAACTCGCTGTCCAGCAGGCCTTCGTCGTACAGACCCTGGAGGATGCACGAGCCGTGGGCGGCGTTGTGGGAGATGCCGGGCAGCTCCACGACCTGGCTCAGCGGGAAGCGGTTGGCCGTGTAGCCCAGCACCGTGGCGGTCATGTCGGCGATGCCGCTGATCACCGCTTCATACTGCGCCGGCGGGGCAGCCAGGGCGGCCGACGGGTAGATCTCCACCGCGATGCGGCCATCGGACTCTTCGGCCACGCGGTTGGCCCACGCCTCGAACAGGTCGGTGTGGGTGGACGACACCGCCGGCCAGAAATGGGCGAAGGTCAAGGTCACGTCCTGGGCGGCAGCGGGCTGGGCTGCCGCGAAGGCGATCAGGCCACCGGCGGTGGCAAGCAAGGCGCGGTTGATCATGGGGTCCTCCCTAACCGGTTGTGAGCGGTAAGTTCCGTTCTTTTTTCCGCACGTGCCGAACGACGGGCCGTCAGACGAACTCCTCGGTGTCGACGTCGCTCTGGTTCGCGGCGTCGTACCGGGCTCCCTGCACCGTGTGCTGGTTGATGAGGGAGTCGAGACGGGCCACCGCATGTTCCGGCAGGCGCACCTGGGCGGCGCCGAAATTCTCCTGCAGATGATCGATCCGGGTGGTGCCGGGGATCGGCACGATGTGCTCGCCCTTGGCCAGCATCCAGGCCAGCGCCAGTTGCGCCATGGTGCAGCCCACCTCCGCCGCCACCTCCTCCATGCCGTCCAGCAGCTTGAGGTTTTCGGCATAGGTGCCGGCTTTGAAGCGCGGCATGGCGCTGCGCAGATCGCCGGACAACAGGCCGGACACGTCGCGCAGCTTGCCGGTGAGGAAGCCGCGGGCGAGCGGGGAGAAGGCAACGAAGGCGGTACCCAGCTCGCGGCAGGCAGCCAGCAGCGCGATTTCCGGGTTGCGCGTCCACAAGGAGTATTCGGTCTGCACCGCGGCGATGGGGTGCACGGCGTGGGCGCGGCGCAGGGTTGCCGCCGACACCTCCGACAGGCCGATGCTGCGCACCTTGCCTGCGGCCACCAGCTCCGCCAGCGCCCCGGTGCTCTCCTCGATGGGCACCGACCGGTCGAGCCGGTGCAGGTAGTAGAGGTCGATCACTTCGGTGCGGAGGCGGGCCAGTGCGGCGTCGCACATGGCCTTGATGGAGGCCGGCCGGCCATCGATGGCGCGGTTGCCGTCCGGCCCGCGGAACAGCCCGCATTTGCTGGCCAGCACGAACTCGTCGCGGCGGTGCATCACCGCTTCGCCGACGATCTCCTCGTTGGCGCCGAAGCCATAGAGGGCGGCCGTGTCCAGGTGGGTGTAGCCGGCATCGAGTGCTGCGTTCAGCACCCTGATTGAGGCCTGCTTGTCCGGCCGCGGCAGGTAGCCGTGCGACACGTTCATGCAGCCGAAGCCGATGGCGGAGATGGTGAAGGGACCGAGTGCCCGCTGCATGGCCGCCGGCGTCCTCACCGCAGCACCGTCTCGATCCGGTCCAGCGTCTGCATCGCCGGCAGGCACTGGCGGACCGAGGCGTTGGGCTCGCGCCCTTCGGCGATGGCCGAGACGAACTCGCGGTCGATCAACTCCACGCCGTTGGTGGACACCGCCACGCCGGTCAGGTCGATCAGGTTGTCCCGGCCGTCATACAGGTCGTCATAGCGGGCGATGTAGGTGCCGTTGTCGCAGATGTAGCGGAAGTAGGTGCCCAGCGGGCCTTCGTTGTTGAAGGACAGCGACAGCGTGCACACGGCACCGGACGGCACCTTCATGCCGATCGCCATATCCATGGCGATGCCCAGCTCCGGGTGGGTGGGACCCTGCAGCCCGAAGGCGTGCGACGCCACTTCGCCCGTCTGGTACTGGAACAGGTCGACCGTGTGGCAGGCGTGGTGCCACAGCAGATGGTCGGTCCAGGTGCGCGGCTCGCCCAGCGCATTCAGGTTGGTGCGGCGAAAAAAGAAGGTCTGCACGTCCATCTGCAAGACCTTCAGTTCGCCCTTCCGGATGCGGTTGTGGACCCACTGGTGGCTGGGGTTGAAGCGGCGCAC
>JAGQRL010000134.1 GCA_020425485.1 Rhodospirillaceae bacterium | reverse complement strand
TACGGTGCGGGCTGCCTGATCACCGAAGGCGTGCGCGGCGAAGGCGGCTACCTCACCAACGGCGAGGGCGAGCGCTTCATGGAGCGCTATGCGCCGTCGGCCAAGGATTTGGCCAGCCGCGATGTGGTGAGCCGGTCGATGACCATCGAGATCCGCGAAGGCCGCGGCGTCGGCCCCAACAAGGATCACATCCACCTGCACCTGGAACACCTGGACGCGGACATCATCCACTCCCGCCTGCCGGGCATCGCGGAAAGTGCCCGCGTGTTCGCCGATGTGGACGTGACGCGGGAGCCGATCCCGGTGCTGCCCACGGTGCACTACAACATGGGCGGCGTGCCCACCAACCGGCACACCGAGGTGGTGTGCCCGACGGCGGACGATCCCAACAAGGTGGTGCCGGGGCTGATGGCCATCGGCGAGGCGGCCTGCGTGTCGGTGCACGGCGCCAACCGCCTGGGCTCCAACTCGCTGCTCGACCTGGTGGTGTTCGGCCGCGCCGCGGCGATCCGGGCGGCCGAGGTGATCGGCCAATCCGGCAAGTCCATCCGTCCGTTCACCAACGGCTCCGGAGATGCGGCCATCGCGCGCCTGGACAAGGTGCGCCACCGCAAGCAGGAAATCCGCACCGCCGATCTGCGCAACGAAATGCAGCGGGCGATGCAGGAGGACTGCTCGGTGTTCCGCACCGGCGAGGTTCTGCAGGCCGGCGTGAAGCGCCTGGAAGGCGTGTGGGCCAAGCGCGGGGGAACCGGCGTCGACGACAAGTCGATGGTGTGGAACTCCGACTTGGTGGAAACGCTGGAGCTGGACAACCTGTTGTACCAGGCGGTGGCCACCATGCACGGGGCTGCCAACCGCCAGGAAAGCCGCGGTGCCCACGCCCGGGAGGACTTCCCCGACCGGGATGACAAGACCTGGATGAAGCACAGCGTCATCTGGGTGAACGAGGACGGCACCTCGCGGATCGACTATCGCCCCGTCTGCCTGACGCCGATGACCAACGATGTGCAATCGTTCCCGCCCAAGGCGCGGGTTTACTGACGGCCTTGGCGGACGTCGGCGCGGAACCTTCAGCGCCGCATGCGCCGCCACGGCGGCCGTCGGGAAACCCGGTGCGCACCCAACGCCCTGCCGGCGGCCAGCTTGGCCGCCCGGCATCGCGTCCCACCACATCGGTGGGGACGCACCGGTTGCTGCGCCTGGCACCGGCGCCCGTGGTGTCGTGGGTCGGCTCGCTGGAAGCCCGCCTGCTGCGGGCGATACGGCCGGGCCGGCGGCGGCACCTGAAGCGGCTGGCCCGGTTCATCGGGCGTTTCCGGCCCGACCTGCCGCCGGAGCGGCGGTGGGAGATGGCGGTGCGGTGCCTGGACGGCATCTCGCGCCAGGGGGCGGAAATCGCGCTGGGGCCGCGCTACCTGCGCAGCCGCTACCTGACCATCCAGGGCCGCGCGCATCTGGAGGCGGCACGGGCGAGCGGCCGGCCGCTGATCTTCTGCCTGGTGCATCTGGGCAACTATCAGATTGCGCCGGCGGTCATGGTCTCACTCGGCGTGCCGATTACGGCGATCATCTACCCCATGCCGAAGCCGGCCGATCAGCGCAACGTCACGGCCTTCCGCCAGCGCTGCGGAGTGGAAACGCTGGAACGCGGCTATGGCGGGGCCGCCGGAGCCTTGCGGGCGCTGCGCCGCGGGCGGGCGTTGATGCTGTCGATCGACGAGCGGCACAACGGCCGGATCAATGCGCCGCGCCTGGGCCGTACCGGCGTGGCGGAGGCGGGCAACATCTCCATCGCCGTGCGGCTGGCCCATGCCACGGGAGCGCTGCTGCTGCCGATCCACACCCTGCGCAGCCGCGGCGTGCACCTGACGCTCAGCATCGCGGAGCCCATCGACTTGACGGGCGAGGCCACCGGTGGGGCCGAGGGGCGGCTGCGGCCGCTGGCGGACCCGGAATTGCGCGCCGGCATCGACCGGTTGGACCGGGTGATCGAGCCGGTGATCCTGGACAATCTCGACCAGTGGACCGGCATCCGCAGCCTCATGAAGGATCGCGACTTTCGCAGGCGGGAGGCCGAACCCGCCAGCGCCAAGTCGGGGGCGGCGGCCCAATGAACGGGCAGTGCGTTTTAGCTGCAGCGCAGCGAAATCTCGTCTCAGGACCCTTCCGCCACGCGCGGCAAAGGTCTAAGTGTTCAAGGAAGCCTTGAAAGGAAAACGGGGGTCATCATGGCCGAATTCACATTGCCGGCAAATTCGAAGGTCAAGCCGGGCAAGACCGTCAAAGCCCCCGCGGGTGCGAAGCGACCGAAGAACTTCGCAATCTATCGTTGGGAGCCGGACAGCGGGGAAAACCCGCGGCTCGACACCTTCGAGATCGACCTGGACAAGTGCGGCCCGATGGTTCTGGACGCGCTGATCCACATCAAGAACGATCTGGATAGCAGCGTCACCTTCCGCCGGTCCTGCCGCGAAGGCATCTGCGGCTCGTGTGCCATGAACATCGACGGCACCAACACGCTGGCCTGCCTGAAGCCCATCGAAGAGGTGAAGGGCGACGTCAAGATCTACCCGCTGCCGCACATGCCGGTGGTGAAGGACCTGGTGCCGGACCTGACGCAGGTCTACGCGCAGTACGCCTCCATCGAGCCGTGGCTGAAGGCGCAGACGCCGCCGCCGCCGGACCGCGAACGCCTGCAGAGCGAGGACGACCGCAAGAAGCTGGACGGCATGTATGAATGCATCCTGTGCTTCTGCTGCTCCACCTCGTGCCCCAGCTACTGGTGGAA
>JAGQRL010000133.1 GCA_020425485.1 Rhodospirillaceae bacterium | reverse complement strand
AGCAGCACCCGCAGCCGGTCGCGCACGCCGTTGACGGCGACGGCGGCGTGGTTGTTGGCGGCGGTCAGTTCGCCGGCGATCACCGGTACCTCGGCCTCGATCACCGTTTGCCCGCCATGCACCAGCGGCACCTCGATGGTGGCGCGGCCATCCCGCCCCACCGGCACTTCGGCCACCACCTCGCCGTCGCGGCGCAGGGTCACCACCGGCGGCGGTGCGGGGGAGTCTTCCGGCTGGGTGGCGGTTTCCACCGTCAGGGTGACGGACTGGTTGACCAGCCCGAAGGCCGGCGGTTCCACGAAGCTGATGCGCCGGTCCACACCGCTGCGGCTGCCAGCGATCAGCGCATGGATGGGCACGTCGATGCCCTGCCAGGGGCCGTCCGGCGCGTCGTGCACCTGTCCGTCGGTGACCAGTAGGATGCCGGCGAGTTGGTTGCGCGGCACATCGGCCAGTGCGGAGGCGAGGTCGTCGAACAGGCGGGTTTCGTCGGTGCCGTCCCTGGCGGCATCCACCACCCGGACGGCCAGGCCGGGCATGCCGTCCAGCTCCGCCCGCAGGGCGTCCACCGCCGCGTCCCGCTGCGCCGCCCGCTCGCCGATATCGAGGCTGGACGAGCGGTCGGCGACGATCACCGCCAGGCTGTCGATGGGCCGCCGATCCTCCTGGGTGAGCGATGGGTTGAGCAGGGCCGCCCCCAGCAGCGCCAGGAAGGCGACGCGCCACACCTGGCCGCGCACGCCGCGCAGGGCGGCGTAGAGGGCGAAGGCCAGCGGGACCGCCAGCAGGGCCGCGATCAGCCACAGCGGCAGCCAGGGGTCGAGCACCAGGTCGGTCACGGCACTCATTGGCCGAGCCGTTCGATGATGGCGGGGAGGTGCACCTGATCGGCCTTGTAGTTGCCGGTGAGCGCGTACATCACCAGGTTGACGCCGAAGCGCAGCGCCATTTCCCGCTGCATGTCGCCGCCGGGGATCACCGGCATCACCGGCCGGCCGGCGGCATCCATCGCCCAGGCAGACGCCCAGTCGTTGGAGCCGACGATGATGGAGGCGACGCCGTCGTTCACCGAAGCGTCGGTGTCCTCAACCCACACATCGCCGCCGTCGAAGCGGCCGGGGAAGTCCTGCAGCAGGTAGAAGGCGCGAGTCAGCACATGGTCGGGCGGCACCGGCACCAGCGGCGGCACATCCATGCCGGCGGTGACGTTGCGCAGCGCCTGCTGGCCTGCCCCGCCGAGGCCGCCGCCCTGGCCCAGCGGGCCGTCGCGGGTGTCGAACACGATGGTGCCGCCGGTTTGCAGATAGGTTTCCAGGCGCGCCACCGCGGCGGGAGAGGGCGGCTCCTGGCCTTCCGTCATCGGCCAGTAGAGGAAGGGGAAGAAGGCCAAGTCGTCGGTTTCCAGGTCGACGCCAACGGCGCCCACGGGTTCGGCCGCCGTGCGCAGCCGCAGCACCTGGGTCAAGCCGTTGAGCCCGGCTTCCGACACGCTGTCGACCTCCGGGTCGCCGGTCATCACATAGGCCAGATGGGTTTCGGTGCTCATGGCCAGCGCGAAGGACTCGTCGTCCGTCAGGCCCTGGGCGGTGGCCGGCGGCGGAGCGAGGGGGCCGGCCAGCACCAGCAGCGCCAGCACGGCGGCAGTGCCGGCCATGGTGCGGGCCGTGGCATGGTTCGTGGTGCGGTGGAACAGCACCCCTTTCAGCCACAGCGTCGCCAGGGCATCGAGCGCCAGCAGCAGGGCGGCTGCGGCCAGCAGCCAGGGCATCAGCGGCTTTTCGTCGGTGCCGGCAAGCCCGCCGATGTCGGCTCCCTCCGGCACCTCCAGCAGCTGCGGCGGGGCGATGGTGCCGCCCAGGTTAAAGGCGCGCGTCACCCCGCCTTCGGTGCCGTAGAGGCCGGGGGGATGCTGCGGGCCCGGCACGATGCCGGTGGCCGGTTCGGCCGGCAGGGGGCGGGCGGCCGGCGGCGGGTCCGTCAGCCGGCCGAAGGCATCCAGGCTGGCGCGCGGGGCCAGCGGCAGGGACGAGCCGGCCACCTCCTGGCCATCCGACAGCTCGGTGATCCGCTGCAGCATCTCCACGAACAGGCCGCTGAGCGGCAGGGTCGACCAGTCCGGCCGGGCCGACACATGCACCAGCACCAGCCAGCCTTCGCCGCGCCGGGCGGCAGTGACCAGCGGCGTGCCGTCGGCAAGCTGGGCCCAGGTGTGTTCCACCAGTTCCGGTCCCGGCTGGGCCAGCACCTGGCGGTTCACCACCACGTCGTCGGGCACCTCCAGCCCGGCAAACGGGCTGCCGGGCGGGAAGGGAGCCAGGCTCATCGGTTCGGTCCAGCTCATGGAGCCGGAGAGCAGGCGGTCGCCGGTGCGTAGCGCCACCGGCACCAGGGCATCGGTGGCTTCGGCCAGGCGCGGGCCGGCGAACTGCACGAAGATGCCGCCGTCCTCGATCCAGGCGTCCAGCTCGCGGCGGGCGTCGACTCCCGGCAGCCCTTCGTCGGTGGCCAGGATCACGTCCACGGCAGCGTTGCCGGCCGTCAGCGTTTCCACATCGCCGGTCAGCGGCTCGGAAAACGGCTGGATGGCGCGGTCCACGTAATGGAGCGGGGACAGCAGCGGGTAGAGGCCGGGATCGCCGATGGAAACGATGCCGATGCCGTGGTGCTGCCAGCGCCGGTCCACCAGGGCGACCCCGCCGGCGGTGGGCGGCCCGTCCAGTTCCAGCCGGGCGATGCGGTTGAGCGCGTCCGTCGGCAGATCGACGGTGGCGGTGCCGCGGCGCGGATCGCTGGCGTTCAACTCCACCGGGGCCTGGGCGAGCAGGCGGCCATCGCCGGCGCGCGCCCGCACCGTTGCCGTGGCGGCCAGCGGCTCCGCGGCGGCGATGCTGGCGATCAGCCGCGGTCCCGGGCGGTCGTCCAGCACCAGCAGCGGGGCGGTGCGCTCGCCCAGCAGCACGGTGAGGGGGCCGAGGCTTTGCAGGGTGGCGGCGAAATCATCGTCCTCGCCACCGTCCGCATCGCCGGTATCGGCGAGGCCGTTGGCGATCCACACCACCTCCGGCGTGGTGGCGAACGGCAGGGCGGCCAGGGGGGCGGCCAGGGCCGCCCGGTCCGCCGGCCACGGCCGTGGCTCGAATTCCTCCACCAGGGGCAGCACCTCGCGCGCCGGCAGGGGGCCGATCACCGGCGGCGGATCGCCGATGGGCGTGGGGCTGGTGCGTGCCAGCGCCACCAGGCGATCATCGCGGGCGGCCTGCGCCACCCGGTCGAGCGCCACTTCCCGGCGCAACGGCCAGTCGACGGCGGATGCCCAGTCGTCATCCAGCACCAACAACAGCGGCCGGCCGGCACCGCCGCCGGCCACCGGGTTCACCACCGGCTGGGCCAAAGCCAGGATCACCAGCCCGGCGATCAACATGCGCAGCGCCATCAGCCAGGGCGGCGTGTGGGCCGGCGTTTCTTCTTCCGAGCGCAGGCCGAACAGCAGGCGCACGGCGGGAAACGGCACCCGCCGCGGCGACGGCGGCAGCACGCGCAACAGCCAGTAGATCACCGGCAGGGCGATCAGGGCGAACAGCACCAGGGGCGCGTTGAAGGCGATGAGACCGGCGGGGATCACGGCTCACCCCCATGGGTTTGCGTCAGCGCCTGGTAGAGCGCCAGCAGGGCCGGTTGCGGCGCATGGTCGGTACGGTGCACCACGAAGGTCCAGCCAAGCTGGCGCGCCAGGTCCGCCAGGGCGGCGCGGTGGGCCTGGAAGCGCTCGCCATAGGCGCCGCGCAGCCGGTCCACCCTGGGCACCAGCATCTCGCCATCGGCTTCCAGCCCGGCGAAGCGCACCCGCCCGTCGAACGGCAGCAGTTCTTCCGCCGGGTCGACGACCTGCACCAGATAGCCGGCCAGCCGCTGTTCGGCATAGGCGCTCAGCAGCGGGCGCAGCCGCTCGATGGGATCGAGGAAGTCGCCCACCAGCACCAGCTCGCCATGGGCGGGCAGGGAGGTGGCGGGCGGCAGCGGGCCGCCGGCGGCATCGGCGCGCACCAGGTCGGCCGCCACCTGCTCCAGGCGCAAACGGCCGTGGCCGGTGCGCGGCGG
>JAGQRL010000132.1 GCA_020425485.1 Rhodospirillaceae bacterium | reverse complement strand
ATGCCGGCATCGGCCCCGGCGCCCACGGCCGGCTGACGCTGTCCAGCGGCCGACAGGCCACCCGCACCCACCGGGCGCCGGAAGTGTGGCTGGAGCGGGTGGAACGCGACGGCCATGGCGAACACCCGCGCCTGCCCATCGACGGCGAAACGGCCTTGGAAGAGGCGCTGATGATGGGGATGCGCCTGCGGGAGGGCGTGGACTTGGCGGATCTCGCCCGCCGCCTCGGCAGCGATCCGGCTGCGCGGCTGGACGCGCGGGCTGTCGACCGCCTGGTGGCGGCCGGGCTGCTGGCCCGCAGCGGCCCCCGCTTGCACGCCACCCCGGCGGGCCTTCAGCGCCTTAACGCCGTGCTGGCGGCGATCCTGGCCTGAAACTCTATCCGAACAGCGACCAGACGAACTGGCCGATGGCGATGAGGCCGGATATGGCCAGCACGGAGAATGTCGCCATCATGCCGACCACGCGGGGGCGCGAGGCACCCGTCGACCCGCGCAGGCCCACCGCATGGGAAATGCGGCCGCCGGCCAGGGCGATCCCCAGCGGGTGGATCACCCACCACGGCGCGCCGTTCACCTCGATGATCGCCATCAGCAGCAGGGCCGCCGGCACGTATTCGGTGAAGTTGCCGTGCACGCGGATGTGCCGTTGCAGCATCGCGTCGCCGCCGTCCAGCAGGCCGATCTTGGCCTGGTAGCGGTGGCGGATCACTCTCAGCGCCAGCCCGATCAGCATGAACGCGCAAATGCCGGCGTAAAGGGCGGTGTTGGCGACGGGCAGGAACACGGGGGGCTCTCCGAGTCGGGGGCGGGGTGCGGCCACGATGGGGGGCTACGGCGTCAGGGCGCCGTCACGCTGTCAGTACGCGCACAGCCACACTGCGTTGGCCAGGCCCACCGGCATGCCGTAGCGCCACCACAGGAACAGCCCGCCGAGCGTGCCGACGATCAGGCCGGTCCAGACGATGCGGCCGAGGCGCCGGCCGCTGTGCCGGGGCGGTGCGGCGTGGGGCGGCGATGCATGGCTCATGTCCCTGCCTCCTTGGCCTCGGCGACGCCGGCGGCGCGCGGGCCGCGCACCGGTGCGGTGTCGTCGATGGGCAGATGCACCAGGGCAGCGAACAGGGCGAGCGCAATGGACGCCAGCCAGACCGCTTCGTAGCTGCCCAGCACATCGTAGGCGTAGCCACCGCCCCAGGCACCCAGAAAGGCGCCGAACTGGTGGAACATGAAGGTGAAGCCGTAGAGCATCGACAGGTACTTCACGCCGAACACGCGAGCCACCAGCCCGCTGGTCAGCGGCACCGTGCCCAGCCACAGGAAGCCGATGCCGGCGCCGAAGGCGAGTGCTGTCAGCGGCGTCAGCGGCAGCACCAGGAAGGCGGTGATGAGCACGCCGCGGGCGAGATAGAGCAGGCTCAGCAGGTACTTCTCCCGGTGGATGCGGCCGAGCCGCCCGGCGAGGTAGGAGCCGAAGATGTTGAACAGGCCGATCAGCGCCAGCGCCCAGGCGTTGATGGCGGGCGACATGCCGCTGTCGGTGAGGTAGGCGGGCAGGTGGGTGGCCACGAAGGCGACGTGGAAGCCGCAGACGAAGAAACCGAAATTGAGCATCCAGTAGCCGCGATGGCTGCGCGCCTCGCGCACCGCATGCTCCATGCTCTGGGCCGAAGCCGTGGTCGGCCCGGCGGCGGGGCCGGTGCGGTCGGTTTCCTTGGCGTGCAGGCCGAAGGCCAGCGGGATCAGCAGGCTGGCGCCCACCGCCATCACCAGGAAGGCACCCTGCCAGTCCAGCGCATCCAGCAGCCCCTGGGCGCCCGGCACCACAGCGAACATGCCGAACGACCCGGCGGCGGTGCAGATGCCGAACGCGGTGGTGCGCTGGTCTGCCGACACGACACGGCCGACAGCGCCCAGCACCGTTACATAGGTGCAGCCGGCAAGTGCCAGGCCCACCAGCACGCCCAGCGTGACGTTCAGCCCCAGCGGGTCGGATGCCAGGGTGGCCAGTCCCAGGCCGAACACGTACACCACGCCGCCGCCGGCAAGTACACGTACAGGGCCATATCGGTCGGCGATGGCGCCGGTGATCGGCTGGGCCACGCCCCACAGCAGGTTCTGGATGGCGATGGCCAGCCCGAACACCTGGCGGCCGGTGCCCAGATCCATGGAAATCGGCGTCTGGAAGATGCCGAAGGACTGGCGCAGCCCCATGGCCACGATCAGCATGGCCACGCCGCACACCAGCACCCGCACCGCGGTGCGGCTGAAGCCACCGGTGTCGTCGCCGTCGTCGGTCTGGGCGGTTCTGTCGGTCACGCTGGGGCCGGGCTGCTGTTCGGGCAAGGGACCCCCACAGCATACCGGGAGCGCTGGCGGCGGCGGAAGCACGGCATTGTCGCGAGACATGGCAGGGGCGCTCAAACCATCCCGGACGCGGCGCGTACGCTGATTTCCACCAGCACGGCACTGTAGAACACGAAGCTCGCCACCAGCACGAAGCCGTGCCAGATGGCGATGTTAAAGCGCAGCCGGTCCATCAGGTAGAAGGCGACGCCGAGCGAATAGACGCCGCCGCCCACCAGCGTCAGCACGAAGGTGGCCGTGGAGATGGCCGAACCGTCGGTGCCCGGCCAGATCAGCGCCATGCCCATCCAGCCCAGCACCAGGTAAAGCGGCACCGCCAGCCGGCCCATGCGGCGGGGAAACAGCGCCTTGCCGGTGGCGCCCAGGAGTGCCGTGGTCCACAGCACCATCATCATCCACCAGGCATCGTTACCGCCCACCAGGATGGCGAACGGCGTCTGCGTGGCGGCGATCTTCAGGTAGATCACCGCATGGTCGCAGCGGCGCAGCACTTCCCGCCCCAGGGGGGAAGCCGGCATCAGGTGGTAAAGCGCGGAGGTGGCGAGCATGGCCAGCAGCCCGGCACCGTAGACGGCGACGCCGGCGATCACCGGCCCCGACCCGTCGATGGCGGCGGTGAGCGTGATCAGCACGGGCACGCCCAGCAGGGCGAGCACGACGCCGATCGAATGCACCACGGCGTCGGCCACCCTTTCCTCGCGGGAAGCGATTGCCTGGGTCATCTCAATACCTTTGCTCTGCCGGGCCTCCGCCCGGACGGTGCTGCGCCGGGCAGTGAGGAACCCACCAAGTATGGAACGCGGAGGCGGGTTGGGCAAAGCTCAGTTGACGCGGCGGCAGGGGCAGCTATGAGGTGGACGCACAATCCACCCGTTCCCGATCCCCCAAAGCGCTGCCATGAAACGCATCTTCTCCGGCATCCAGCCGACCTCCTCCATGACCCTCGGCAACTACCTGGGGGCCGTGCGCAACTGGGTGGATCTGCAGGGCCCCGAATTCGAGACCATCTATTGCGTGGTCGACCTGCATGCGCTGACCCAGCCGCAGGATCCCCAAACGCTGCGCACCAACACGCTCAGCCTGGCGGCCACGCTGATCGCCGCGGGCATCGACCCCGGCAAGTCGATCCTGTTCGCCCAGAGCCATGTGCACCAGCACGCCGAGCTGGCCTGGCTGTTTTCCTGCATCGCCCGCATCGGCCAGCTCAACCGCATGACCCAGTTCAAGGAGAAGGCGGGCAAGCGGCGCGACGAGGCGTTTGTCGGCCTGTTCACCTACCCGGTGCTGATGGCCGCCGACATCCTGCTCTACAAGGCCACCCATGTGCCGGTGGGCGAGGACCAGAAGCAGCACCTGGAGCTGAGCCGGGAGATCGCGGGCTCGTTCAACCACCGCTACGGCGTCGACTTCTTCCCGCTGCCGGAACCGCAGATCCTGGGCACGGCGACGCGGGTGATGAGCCTGCGCGACGGCACGAAGAAGATGTCGAAGTCCGACGAGAGCGACTTCTCGCGCATCAACATGACCGACGAGGCCGACCTGATCGCCCAGAAGCTGCGGAAGGCGCGCACCGATCCCCACCCGCTGCCCGAAGCGCCGGAGGGGCTGGAAGGGCGGCCGGAAGCGCAGAACCTGGTGAACATCTACGCCGCCCTGGCGCGCAGCAGCGTGGAGCAGGTGCTGGCGGAACACGGCGGCAGCCAGTTTTCCAGCTTCAAGCAGGCGCTGACCGATGTGGCGGTGGCTGCCCTGTCGCCCATCGCCGCGGCGGTGAACCGGCTGATGGCCGACCCCGCGCAGCTCGATGCGGTGCTGGCCGAAGGCGCGGAGAAGGCGGAAGCCCTGGCGGCGCCGATCCTGGCCGACACCCGCCGCCTGATCGGCCTGGCGGAGCGGATGGCGACGTAGGGGGCGGGGTAACTCCCGCCCTCACACCCGGGCGAACACGCCGTCCATGCCGATCAGCCGCGCGGTGCGGCGGTTGAAGTAGCCGGGGATGAACAGCACCGGCACGAAGCCCAGTTCGTCGAGCCGGTGGATCATCGCCCGGTAGTCCGGCTCGCCGCGGTAGACCGGCACGATACTCAGCTCCGTCTGGATCAGGGCGATGCGCCCCAGCACGCCGCGGGCGCCGTCCAGCACCCGGTGTTCGGTGCCCTGGGTGTCGATCTTCAGCAGCACCTGCTCGCCCGCCCGCACATGCTTGGCGAACACCGCCTCAAGCCGCTTCTGCGAGGCCACTTCGCTGCCCACATAGGCGGAGCTGGAGAGGATCTTTGCCATGTCGGCGGTGAAATCGAGCACCGACGACATGTCAGTTTCCGCCGACAGGTGCAGCGTCACCGGCACATCGCTGTCGCCCAGGGCCATGCGCGGCGCCACGGTCCACAGGGGATCGTCGGCCGCCGCCTCGACCAGCTCGGCATGGGCGGCACTCTGCGGTTCGAAGCTGGTGATGGCGCCGGCATAGCCGCCGCGGCGCAGGCGCTGGCCGTATTCGCCGCGATGGCCGCCGACATCCAGCACCCGGTCGATGCCGTGGTGCTCCAGCACGCGGATCAGCCGCTGGGTGCTTTCAGACGGTGGCGTGTCGGTCACGCGGGCCTCCCCTTGTCCCAGCGCGCCGGCGCGACTGCTGGAACCGCTGTCGGAGCGGTGACTAAGGCTCCCTAGAGAGTCTTTTCGAAGGCGAATTCGCGGGTCAGCGACATGTCGTCGAGCGCCCGGGTTTCGCCGGTGCGCCGGTAGCCGCGGGCCTCGTACAGGGCATGGGCCTCGATGAAGCGGGTATCGGACCACAACACCATGATGGCGGCGCCGCGGCCGGTGGCATCGGCTTCCGCGATGTCCATCAGGCGCGAGCCGATGCGCTGGCGCCGGGCGCCGGGGTGCACGTAGAAGCTGGCCACCCGCTGGGCCGGCCGCTCACCCGGTTCCGGCTTGATGGCGACGGAGCCGACGACGCGGCCCTCCCGTTCCGCCACCCAGAACCGCCAGTCGCGCTCGGCGGCCACGCTGGCCGGGCGGCGCAGATAGGGGGTTTCGCCGTCCACCCACAACACGCAGGCCCAGAAGCCGGCGTAGCAGCGGCCGACCAGGGCCATCAGCGCCGGCCCGTCGGCATCGACGGCAGCACGGATGGCGATGTCCGACGTGCCCGCCTGGCCCGGCAGGCGACCGCCGTCAGCCATGGGCGTAGTCCCAGTACAGCTTGCGCGCACGGGTGTAGACGGGGCCGGGCTGATAGTCGCGGTCTTCCACCCGGGTGATCGGCATCAGCTTGGCGTAGTTGCCGGTGGAGAACACCTCGTCGGCGGTCATCACGTCGTCCACCGTCACGGTGCGTTCCAGCACCTCCATCCCTTCGTCGCGCAGCAGGCGGATCACCCGCTGACGGGTGATGCCATCGAGGAAGGTGCCGTTGGGAACCGGGGTATGCACCGCCCCGTCCTTGGCGATGAAGATGTTGGCGGTGGCGAATTCCGCCACATGGCCGAAGGCGTCCAGCATGATGGCGTTTTCGAAGCCGCGGCCCTTGGCTTCGCGCATGGCCAGCCCCGCCTGGGGGTAGAGGCAGGCGGCCTTGGCCTGGGTGGGGGCGGTTTCCGGGGTCGGCCGCCGCCGGGTGGACACCGCCACCTTGGCCCCGCTGCAATCGGGGAACGGCGATGCGTAGACGGAAAGCGCGAACTGCGTGGTGTCCGGGTCGTTGTCCACGAAGCCGCCTTCCGCCCAGAACATGGGGCGGATGTAGAGGGCGGTCCCCTCCGGGAAGCGGGCCACGCCTTCCTGGGCGACCTCCAGGATCTCGCCCGCGGTCAGCGTCGGCCCCAGGCCGAGCGCGCGGGCGGAACGGACAACGCGTTCGCAATGGAGGTCAAGGTCCGGGGCGACGCCTTCGAAGGCGCGCGCGCCATCGAATACCAGCGACGCCAGCCACATGGCATGGGTCATGGGGCCGAGCAGCTTGGGGTTGCCTTCAAGCCATTCGCCGTTGACGTAGGTTTGTGCCGGTCCGGCCTGTCCTGCCATGGCCGATCTCCATCGTGTGTGGGCTGCGCGGAGCACGGAGCCGATTCCGCGGCCGGCGGCGATGCGCCGCCACGCTGAGCCCTCAAGCAAACCACAGCCGCCGGGCGGCGCCAATCCGTTGGCGGAACATGGGACGCTTGCCGCGATGCCGCAGCCGGCCCCGGCCGGCCCGGCCCAGCGCCGCAGAATCGCCGGCAGGGCGCTACATGTGGTGTACAGGCAACGAAACTGACACAAAAAACCCCATGCACCCCAGGCGATTATCCCGTACACTCAATCCATATGCTGAACTTGCATACACATCGTCCCCGCAGGCGCCAGCCAGCCAGGGACCGCCGGCAACCGGGACGAGCAGCGACCCGGCTCAAGGTGCCGACATTCCGTGCCCACCGCCTCCGCCCGCCGCGCCCCGATGCTCGGCGGGTTTTTTCGTGCCGATTTCCCCGTCTCCTGCCACCGCCGAGGATCGCATGGCCAAACGCAATGCCCGCGCCGTCGCTCGCCGCGATGACCGTTACGAGGACGCCCGCGTCACCCCGTTCCCCAGCCCGTTCCCCAGTCCGTTCGAGGGGTGGGACCCGCTCGACGAGCGCCGCGATCAGAGCTACCTGCGCCGGGTCAAGCCATACAGCGACGGCCAGCGCACCCTCATGGAAGCGATGGAGGAGCACAACCTGACGCTGGCGCTCGGACCCGCCGGCACCGGCAAGACCTATCTGGCCATCGCCGCGGCGGTGCGCGCCCTGGAGGAGGAGCGGGTCGACCGCATCCTGCTCTCCCGCCCGGCGGTGGAGGCGGGCGAGAGCCTGGGCTACCTGCCCGGATCCATGGAAGAGAAGCTCGCGCCCTACCTGCGGCCGCTCTACGACGCGCTGTCGGACCGGCTGGGCGGCAAGCGGCTGAAGGCCTGCCTGGCCGATGGGCAGATCGAAATCGCGCCCATCGCCTATATGCGCGGGCGCACGCTCAACAACGCCTTCGTGGTGATCGACGAGGCGCAGAACTGCACCTACGGCCAGATCAAGATGCTGCTCACCCGGCTCGGCTGGCATTCCACCATGGTGGTGACGGGCGATCCCGACCAGTCGG
>JAGQRL010000131.1 GCA_020425485.1 Rhodospirillaceae bacterium | reverse complement strand
TGACGAAGGTTTCCTCCACCGCCGCTTCGCCCGGCGTCCACTGGGCGATCACCTTCTCCAGCCCGTCATGCAGGCTGACCAGGCGGCGGGCCAGCGACTCATCGTCGGCGCTCGACACGCTGCCGTGGGCGACATGGCGCAGGTGCGGCCCGTCGACATCGATGATGCCCCAGCCGGTGGTTCGCAGCCCCGGATCGAGGCCGATGATCCGCATGGCGTGTTCCCTGTTTGCCCCTCCGGCCAATCGGTGATGTTGTGGGCGATATTCTACCCATGCGCAAGGTATTGTGCGTTTGGGAGGTGTCCCGGGCGCGGGCGCACCCGGCACCCGCGGTGCCGCCGGTTGCACGCGGGCGCGGCGGCGGCTATGCCCCCCTGTCCACACTGGTACGTCCGCACCGACACATCCGCACGGACACGTCCGCACCGATCAAGACGATGGAGACACGGCCCATGCCGGGCGAGATCAGCTTCGACGATTTCCTCAAGGTCGACGTCCGCGTCGGCACCATCATCCAGGCCGAGCCCTACCCCGAAGCGCGCAAGCCGGCGATCAAGCTGACCGTCGATTTCGGCCCGGAGGTGGGCACCAAGCGCACCTCGGCCCAGATCACCAAGCACTACGACATCGCCACCCTGGTGGGCCGCCAGGTGGCCGGCGTGGTGAACTTCCCGGCCAAGCAGATCGGCAAGTTCATGTCGGAGGTGCTGGTGCTGGGCTTCCCCGATGGCGACGGCGACGTGGTGATGATCGGGCCCGACCAGCCGGTGCCCAACGGGGGGCGCCTCTACTGAGCACGCCGGCCAATCCGCAAGACATCCCCGGCGACGCGCCACCGGCTCCGCCGCGGCGATCTCGCCGCTCCGCATGGCTGCGGCTGGCCGGCGGGCTGGCCATCACCGCCGCCACGCTCGGCTGGGTGGCGGGTGACGCCAATCTGCGCCATGGCGTGGCGACGGCGCTGGAGGGCGGGGTCGGCTGGCTGTGGCAGCCGGTGCTGGCGGCCTTCTGCGTGGTCGGGCTCCGGGCCTGGCGGCTGGCGGTGGTGCTGGGCCGGCCCATGGGGTTGGCCATGGTGCGGCTGTCCGCCCTTCACCAGACGGCCAATCTGCTGCTGCCCTTGAAGCTGGGCGAGCTGGCGCTGCCGCTGCTGATCCGGCGCGAAGGCGCGCGCGGCTTTGCCGGCGGCCTCGGCGCCCTGGTGGCCATCCGCCTGTGGGACCTGGCGGTGCTGGGGGTGGCCGGGGCGCTGGCTTTGGCGCTGGCAGCACCGCAGGTGGCCCCGGGCGTGGCCGGGCTGATCTGGGCCGCCGGCGGTATCGGCGTGCTGGCCGTCGCCGTGGGCATAGCGGCGGCGCCGCGCCTGTCCGCCTGGCTGGCGGGGCGGCACGGTGCCGGCTTCGGCCACGGCCTCACCGCACGTTTGTGGGCGGTGGCCCATGGCGCCTTCGCCCATGACCGCGCCATGCTGCTGGGCATCCTCGCCACCACCGCGGGGGCCTGGCTGGCGGTGTTCACCGGGTTCCACCTGGTGGCCGCCAATATCGGTGCCACGCCGAACTTCGCCGCCTCCACGCTGGGCGCCATCGCCTCGTCGCTCGCCTTCGCCCTGCCGATCAACGGGGTGGGCACCATCGGCCCGGCGCAGATCGCCTACGCCGCCGCCATGGCGCTGTTCGGCGTGCCGTTCGAGGCTGCCCTGGCGACCGCCCTGGTGTGGCATGCCGCAGCGGTGGCCACCACGGTGGCGGTGGCCGCCCCCTGGCTGCCGACCCTGCTGGCCCACCGGCCGCGGTAGGACGTGTCCTGAAGGTCCGGGCCTGCCCCTACACCAGCGGGCGCAGGCCGGCGCGGGCGGGGAAGGTGCGCAGCGGTGCGGTCTGCCCCCGCACCCACACCACCAGCCGGGTGAAGCTGTTGACCGTGGCGTAAAGCCCGAGGAAGCGGTCGAGCACCGACGCCATCAAGAACAGCCCGGTGCCGGAGAAGCGCTCGCCGTCGAACTCCACGATCACCTCCACTCCGCGGCACAGGCCGGACAGCCCGCCCGAGCGCACCCGTGCGGTGGCCGGCTTCGTGCGCACCGACAGGATGCTGTCGATCAGCGCCCGGCTGTCGGCGGAATCGCGGAAATCGTACAGCTTGAAGATCTCGCGCAGGGCATCGGCACCCTCCGTGGCGTCCTGCAGCGACAGGTGGTTGAGCGCCAGGTGGGAGATCAGCCGCCAATAGCCGCGCGGCCCCATGGCCGGGCGCAAGGTCGGCGTCGGCGGCGTCAGACAGGTGATGTCCGACACCGGCGGGGCCGCCCCGGTGGGCCGCATATGCGGATGGCCGCCGCCGAAGGGCAGGCGGCCCGGCAGGTCGCGGTTGAGGCAGGTGGTCTGCACCGACAGGGTCCAGCCGCCCTGGCTGTTGGGGTTGAAGTCCAGGTCCACCAGCGAGAGGAACACCTCCGTGCCCGGATCGCGCTGGGCGGCCGGCCGGCGCGTGGCGTACCAGAAGCGGCCCGGCCCATCGTCGGCGGCGGCATGTTTGACGGAGTAGAAGGCGCGGTAGGGGTGCACCTCGTCGGTCTGGTCCTTGCCGCTGACCGAGCGCACTTCGTAGACCTCGGTGGCCTGCGGCCGGCGGGCGTCCGGCACCACCCGGTACTCGCTGACCGTATGGGTCAGGTCGATGGGCTCGGCGCGCTGGTCGAACAGGTTGATGATCGGCGTGCAGCCGAGCGCGAAGGTTTCCGCCGACACCGTGCGTTCCAGCTCGCTGGCCGCCCGGTTCAGATAGATGAACACGTCCATGGTGCGGCCGGCGTTCACCAGCGTCTTGGTGTCGAGCCCGGTGATGTCGATGAACAGGTACTTTTCCGGGAAGGTGAAGAACTCGGTGATCAGCCGGTAGCCGACCAGCGATTGCGGCGGGTAGGGCAGCAGCCCTTCCTCCGGCTCGAAGCCCACCGGCTTCAGGCAGCCCGCATCGAGGATCACCGGATTGGGGTCGACCGCGTTTTCCGCCAGCGCCACCGACACCGCGTTGTTGAGCAGCAACTCATAGAGCGGGTTCACCGTTTGCGGCGGGCCGCGCAGGAACACGCGCAGCGTATCGAGCCCGAGATCGGTGAGCGTGCGCTGGGGGTCCATGCATTCCAGCGTCAGCCGGAGCGAGGCGACGGCCCCGCTGGCGCGCGGGTTGTTGGGGGCGACCAGCGGCCGCCCGGTCAGGCTGGCATTGGCCACCGACACCGGCCACAAGGTGGTGTCGTAGCAGGTGCGGAAGCGGCAGCTATCGCCACCCACCGCTTCGGATTCCAGCTCCAGCCCGGTGGGGATGACGTAGCTGGCATCGAGGTCCGGTTCCGGCTTGAAGTGCACGATGCTCATCGCCGGAACGGGGTGCAGGTAGTGCGGGTAGAGCACGCCGAGCAGCGCATCGGTCAGCTCGGGGAAGTCGTCGTCGATGCGGTGGCGCAGCCGGGCGGTGAGGAAGGCGACGGATTGCAGGAGCTGCTGGACGTGGGGATCTTCCACCGCATCGGCGGTGAGCCGAAGCCGGCCGGCGATGCGCGGATGGGCATCGGCAAAGGCCGCCCCCATCTTGCGCAGGAACTCCAGCTCCCGGTTGTAGTAGGAAAGCAGGTGATCAACCATCCGAGGATTCCTTGACCTCGCACTGGTTGGTGACCGGATCGACCATCGAATCCAGCACCAGCGGTTCCGGCGCCGGTTCGGCGTGCAAGGCGCCTTCGATGCGGAACCGCAAGGTGCGGTCCTGGCTGGAATCGTTGGGGATGACGATCACCTCCACCATGGCGAAGCGGGGCTCGTAGCGGCGGATCGCCGCCTCCACCTCCGCCCGGAAGCGCTCGCGGTTCTGGTCGGAGGTCATGTTGGCCCCGGTGAAGTCCTCAAGCCCATAGTCCACCACCGAGCGGTTCAGCTCCGTCAGGTCGTAGGCGAAGCTGATGCAGCGCCGATGGGTGTTGAGGAACGCTTCCAGGTCGCGCGTCACCGCCGCCTTGATGGCGTCGAGGCGCTGGCTGGAGCGCTCGTCGTCGCTGGCCTCGTTGAGCAGCCGGTCGAGGACGGACGGCAGCAGCAGGTCGGTGGGGGAGTCGCCGATCATGGCTCGGGTCAGGCCGCACCGGCAAAGATGAAGGCGCCCATGTCGAGGATCGGCACGCCGGCATTGCCCACCAGGAACATGCGCTGGCCGATGCCGCGCACCGGCGACGAGCCCGCCTCGCCGCCCAGCCAATCGGTGGTGCGGCCGAGCAGGGCCTGCTGGTCGGACGGGTCGACCGGCCAGGGATAGATGGCGGGGATGTAGACTTCGCCTTCGGGGCCGTCGGTCACCACCACATGGGCGCGCCGCCACAAGAGGTCGCGCGTCTTCTCCACCGGCCGGAACTCGATCTCGCGCACCTTCTCCATCGGCACCCAGTAGTACTTGCCGGTGCTGGTGAGGACTTCGAGGACGCCGGCGGTGATGTCATCGACATCGCGCATGTCGTCGAACGCCGTCTCGTCATGGGTGCCGGAAATCGGCGGGCGCACGGCTTCGGCCTGCGCGCACAGGGAGGCCGCCTCCGCCTCGTCGCCGGCACGCAGGCTGGCCAGCGCCTGCAGCGACAGGCGCATGTTCTCCGTCGGCTGGTCCAGCATCTCCGGCGCGCGGCCTTCGGTGAAGGTCTGCTGGCGGGCCAGGGCGGCACGCAGCTGCTGGCGGAACAGCGCCACGCCGACGCTGTTTTCGCTGTCCTGCCGGGCGACGGCTTCCATCATCACGTCGGCGCGGTCCAGGTTGCCGGTGAAGCACAGCAGCTCCGCCAGGAACCCGCGCGCGTTAATATCTGCGGGGTGGGCGCGCACCTCCGCGTTCATGGCTTCGATCGCGCCGGCGAGGTCACCGGCGTCAAACAGCTCCTGTGCGGTGGCGGACATGGGTGCCTCCTGTTCCTCTGGCGTTATCGTTTGGCTGGTCTGCTAGCGCTGTTCATTCGGGTCCGGGCCATACCGGCCACCCAACAGTCTACAATGGATTGGGCGGCCGAGCGGGGGTGCGGGCATTTCTCATCCTCGTCTAGCCCCCACGGGCCCTGGGAAGCTGGGTCACCAGCTTCAGGCTGGTCTCGATGGTGTCGAGCTGGAAATGCGGCAGGAACTGGAAGGTGGCGTTGTAGGCGCCGGGGCTGCCCGGAACCTCCCGCACCGCCACCCGGGCGTCGCGCAGCGGCCGCCGCGCCTGCATTTCGATGCTCGACCCCGACGGGTTCTGGCTGACGAAGTCCATCAGCCACCGGTTCAGGTAGCGCTCGCATTCCTCGGGATTGGCGAAGGATCCCACGCGATCGCGCATGATGATCTTGACGTAGTGGCTGAAGCGGGCGGTGCACAGCATGTATTGCAGCATCGCCGACAGCTTGGCGTTGTTGGTGGCACCAATGCGGTCGTAGCGCTTGGGGCGCTGCAGCGAGGGGCAGCCGCGGAACACCGCGTAGTTGGTATCCTTCACATCCGACAGCACCATCAGCCCGTAGCGGTTCAGCTCCAGTTCCAGGCGGTCGGACACCGCCACATCGGTGCCCGGGCGGATGGCGACGCCATAGGGCTCGGTGGGGAACGGGCATTGCGGCAGGTCGGGCACCAGGCCGCCGGCGATGGCATCCTGCGGCGCCCCGCGGATGGCGGCAAACCAGCGATGGTCGCGGAAGGCGCGGATCACCACCGCACCGAAGGCGATGCTGGCCGGCCCCCACAGCATGTTGTCGGGCGAGCGATCGGCGGCGCGCGGGCGATCGGTGACGGTTTCGCGGAAGCGGAAGCCGTCGATCCGCTGGCTGTGGTCCTCCCACGGCCGGCGCAGCAGGATGCGCGGCACGGTGACGCCGAGGAAGCGGCTGTCCTCCTGGTCGCGCAGCGAATTCCAGCGCACGTATTCCGGCTCGCGGTCGAAGGCATCGAGCCGCATCGGCGCTTCCAGGCGCACGAAATCGGTGAGTCCCAGCAGCCCCGGGGAGGCGCCGACGATGAAGGGCGCGAAGGACGCCGCGGCGATCTGACACAGACCGGTCAGCGCCGAAACGTCGTCCGACGGATGCTTGGCATCGCGGCGGTGCTGCACTTCGTAGAGCCCGACCAGCAGGCCGAAGGGCTGGCCGCCGGCCATATCGAACTGGTCGGCATAGACCCGCTGCCACAGCACCGACTGGTCGAAATCGCGCTCCAGGTCGCGGCACACCAAGCCCCAATTGGCATCGAACACCTTGAGGCGCACCAGGGGTTCGCCTTCCCCCTGGGCCACCAGGTAGCGCAACCCCACCCAGGCCGCTTCCAGCGCCTGGAACCGGGGGTGGTGCAGCACGGCATTGACCTGGGCCGACAGCAGCCGATCGATGCGCGCGATATCGGCATCCAGCAGGGCCGTCAGCCGCTCGCGGTCGACCGGCGGCTCCAGCACGCGGTGCTGCCCGAACCAGAGGGCAAGCGCCACCCCGGGATCGGGCTCGCTGAGGAAGTCGTCGAGCGGCGTGACGCCGTCCGGCCGACGGTCGCGGGCGCGGGCGTAGGAGACCAGATGGTCCCGTACCCCGGCCGCGTCGCCGGCCTGAACGGTGTCGTCCCGGGTCGCGATGGCGGGACCGCCCGGCACCTTTCGATCAGCCAGACTTTTCCGGAATGCGAGCAACCAGCCGCATGGACGCGGTGAGCTCTTCCAACTGCAGCCACGGCCGCAGATATGCCACCGCGTTGTAGTGGCCCGGTTCGCCCGGCACTTCCTTCACTTCCACCTTGGCATCCCGCAGCGGGAACTTGGCCTTCATCTCAGGCCCCGCATTGGGGTTGCTGTTCACGTAGTTCATGATCCAGCGATTGAGCCACTTCTCGCAGTCCGTCGCCTCCATGAACGAGCCGATCTTGTCCCGCGCCATGATCTTCAGGTAGTGCGCGAAACGCGAGGTCGCCATCAGGTAGGGCAGACGGGCGGACAGCCGAGCATTGGCGGTCGCGTCGTCACGGTCGTAGATCTTCGGCTTCTGGGTCGACTGGCCACCGAAGAACACGGCGTAGTCGGTGTTCTTGTAGTGGCACAGCGGCAGGAAGCCGAGGCTGGACAGTTCCGCCTCGCGGCGGTCGGCGATGCCCACTTCGGTGGGGCACTTCTGGTCGGTGTCGCCATCCTCGCTGGGGAAGAAGTGCAACGGCAGGCCGGTGACCTTACCGCCGTTCTCCGCACCGCGGATGGAGGTGCACCAGCCGAACTGCGCGAAGGAGTCGGTGAGCCGGGCCCCCATCACGTAGGCCGAGTTCATCCAGCAGTACTCTTCGTGCTTCAGCGGGGCCGGGCGGCCGGCATCGTCGACCGATTCCTCGTAGTCGAACTCGTCGATCCGCTTGGTCGCCTCGCCGTAGGGGGCACGGGCCAGCACCTTGGGCATGGTGAGGCACACGAAGCGCGAGTCCTCGCTGTCGCGGAAGCCACGCCAGCTGGTGTGCTCCTTGCTCTCGAAGATCATCGAGAGGTCGCGCGGCGTCGCCAGTTCGGTGAAGTCGTTGAAGCCGAACATGCCGGGGCCGGCCGCACTGATGAACGGCGCGAACGAGGCCGCGGCGATCTTCGAGAGCAGGCCCAGCAGCTCCACGTCTTCCTGATGGGCGGTGAATTCGTAGTCGCCGATCAGCGCCCCGTAGGGTTCGCCGCCAGGCATACCGAACTCGTTCTCGTAGAGCTTCTTCCACAGCGTGGACTGGTCGAACTCGCTCGCCTTGGTCAGGTCCTTGTAGAGGTCCCGCTGCGAGGCGTTGATCATCTTGATCTTGAGCTGCGGCCCGGTCTCCGAGTTGTAGACCAGGTGGTGCATGCCCCGCCAACTGCCCTCAAGCTTGACGAACTTCGGATGGTGCATGACCTCGGCAAGCTGCTTGGACAGCTTGCGGTCGATCATCTCCACCGCCTTGGTGAGGGTCACCGTCAGGTTCTTGTCGAAGGTGACGGTGCCCTTCACCGCTTCGGCGGTGAGGGTCTTCAGCATGTCCTTGGCGTAGTCGGGCTCAGTCTGCTTTGTTGCTTCGATCGCCCGATCGAGAAGACTGAATTCGGCGGCCTCCGTTTCGGTGGCTTTGCCTTGGGCTTGGCTTTCAGTGTCCGCCATGGCGCCTTACTCCTCCTTCTTGGCGTCGGCGGTGTCACCGCCCGACTCGTTGTCCAGGCCGAGGGCCTTCGACAACTCGCCGATGTCCTGGTTGTTCTGCAGGACCTTCTCCAGCAGTTCCTCCAGGTCCTGCGACCGATCGGCCTTGGACAGGAGGTCGCGCAGCTTGTCCCGGCTTTCCTTCAGAGCCTTCAGCGCAGGGATCTGATCGACCACC
Organism: Rhodospirillaceae bacterium; assembly: GCA_020425485.1. Taxonomy (GTDB): domain Bacteria; phylum Pseudomonadota; class Alphaproteobacteria; order DSM-16000; family Inquilinaceae; genus JACKIH01. The sequence continues at coordinate 9,041 of JAGQRL010000131.1, read as the reverse complement.
CGGCCCGGCTCGAAATCGTCCATCTTGTTGAAATTCAGCTCCACGCCGAGGTTCTTCTGCCCGCCCTCTTCCAGCGTGTTGGTCACCTGATAGACCAAGCGTGGCGCGATCCGCTCCATCACCTTGTCGAAATTGTCGCGGTCGATCTGGATGAAATTGCGGTCGCGGAGCGGCTTCAGCTTGCCCGAAGGGTCGCCGGAAAAGTCGCCCATGACGCCAACGACGAAGGGCAGTTCCTTCTGCACCACCGCATCGCCGGTCTCCACTTCGTACTTGATGTGGACGCGCGGCTTGCGCACGCGCCCCAACTTCTCATGAATACTCGCCATCGATTCTCCCCTTGTTTCCGGCCGCGACCGGCCTGGTCCTCTCCCTGTCCCGCGCCGGATGCCTGTCGGCTGAATGCCAACCCTTCACCAATGTAGCAAGATGATGCGTGTGATCCTCGACCGCTTCAAGGCACACGCATGCTGCACCGCCCTATTCGCTGTAAATGGAGGACTGTCCGCCCCCGCCCCCTGACGTCGCTCCGGGGTCCGCCGGCTCGACGCCTGAACGCATCATGAAGCCGCGCCGCGCGTCCTCGTCGGGGATCAGCTCCTCCAGCAGCCGCAGCAGCGGCAGGCGGCCGCGCCGCACCAACTCGTCCAGCGTGTAGGAGATGGGCGAATGCGGCTCGGTGCGGCGGAAGAACTCCGCCAGCTTCGACAGCGCCTTGAAGGCTTCCTCGCGGTTGGTGATGGCGCCGGCTGCCGCCGACACCGCAACACCGGGGGCGCCGCTACCGGCAGCCGCAACCGCTGCCCCACCGGCGGCCGGCGCCTCGCTTGCCCCGGCCTCCTCCGCCTCGTCGCTGGTCGCGGTCGGCAGCACGATGCCGCAGCGCCGGATCATCGTCGCCATGGCGTCGCGCACATCGGCCAGCGCCTGGCGCAGCTTGGTGGTGGTCGGCGCATCGCGGCCGCAGGTGTCGTCGAAGATGCTGTAGACGTCGTTGGCCGCCTGTATCGCCTCCTCCGCGTCCTCCATCAGCAGCGCCAGCGTTTCCGGCGGCGTCTCGCGGATGGCGACCTCCATCTCCTCCATGCTGGTGCGGCCGGAATCGATCTTCGCCTGGCGCTGCGCCGGGTCGTCGATGCTCTCCACCTCGCGGGCCTGCTGGTAGTGGTAGGTCGACAGCGGCTCCATGGTGTTGGGCAGGGTGATGGGCAGCATCTTCAAGGGCGTGATCAGCGTGCCTTCGCTGCCCTCGCCGCTCAGCCCGGTCACCGGCGCCACCTTGGTTTCCACGCCGTCCTCGTCCTCTTCCGGGTACAGCCCGTCCCAGAAGCGTTCCACCAGGCCGTGGATCAGGCGCAGCCCGTCGCGCAGGCCGGCCAGCCCATCGATGCGCAGTGCTGCTTCGGTGTACCAGGAGGCGACCGCCAGATCCTTGGTGCGGGTGCGCAGGGCATCGGCCGCCAGTTCCGCCACCTCTCGCCATTCCGGTGGCGTGCCGGCGGCGTCTTCCATCTCCACGACCTTCTTTTCCGCCGAGCGGGCCGTATCGCGGGCGCTGCGCATGGCGAAATAGACGGAGTCGTAGGAATCGTCGGCGCGCAGGTCTTCACCGGTCGGCTGCTCTTCGCTGATCGGCTGCAGCAATTCCTCGATGTCGATCGTTGCAGGTGTCGGCAAGGCTGCGTCCTCTCACCAGTCAAGTTGCAGCAAACTACCATCGCTGCGTTTACCAGAAAACGGGTAGCCGCGGGCGAAGGTCTACGGGTCAAAGGTCAGGAAGGTCGAGGCACCGGAAATCTCCGCGCCGTCCGCCTGCAGACCCTCGACGGCTTGGCGCAGTGCGGCCAGATAGGCGGCGGCCCCTTCCACATCGCGCCGCCGGTTGGGGAACAGCGGTTCGCTGCTGAGGATGGCGATCACAAGGTTGTCACCGAAGGGCGAGCCCGCCCGGTAGACCTGCCCGTCGGCCTCCTTCTCCGGGTCGGAGCCGAGCACCACTTCCTCGCCGCCGGTGACTTCGCTGTCGGGACGGGCGGACGACGGCGTGAAATGCACGACATTGCCGTCGAGGTCGAAATAGTCGACCTGGAGGTGGCCATCGCCGCCGTCGGGCAATGCCACCGTCAGGATCACCACCTCGCCCGACTGGTAGGTGCCGTCGTCGCTGTTGGCGGTCACCGAGGGTTCGGGTGCCCCCGCGGCATCGATGCCGGCGACGATGTTGAGGGCCTCGCACACCGGCCAGGGCCGCACCGCCACATCGGCCAGGTCGACCGCCGAGCCCGTCAACTGCTGCAGGTCCGCGGCAAGCTGGTTGCGGTCGTCCTCGCTGGAGACGAAGCCCGACAGCGTCGCCGATCCGCCATCGGTGAGCGCGGCATCGACGCTGGAGCATTCCAGCCCGGCCACCAGGGCGGCAAGCTGCTCCTCGATCGGCGCGCCGTTGTCCGTCGGCGGGCCCTCGCCCGGGCAGGCCGCCACCACCAGGCCGTTGACCACCTGCAGGGTCGTCGCCTCCAGGGTGGCAGTGTCGCGGGCCAGGTTCGCCAGGGTGCCGGCCGCCGCGGCCGTGGGCACCTGGCCGCTCAGCACGACGCGGTTGCGGGCATCGAGGTCGGCGGTCACCGGGCCGCAGGTCTCGTCCTCGTCGACATCGCCAAGGGCTTCGACCACCCGGGCCAGCACGTCGGACGGCGGGGGACAGGCGAAGACCGACAGCCGGTCCACCACGGACTCCACGCCGTCGAGGCCGCTCACCGCCTCCACAAGAACCGTGCGCTGGTCCGCCTCGCCCACCGTGCCGTCCAGCTCCACCGTGCCGTCCTCCGACACCTCGGCGCTGACATCGGTGCACGAATACCCGGCGACCAGCGCGCTGATCTCTGCGCGCAGGCCGGCCACGTCGAGCGGCTGCACCTCCGGTCCGCAGGGCGAAATGGTGGTGCGGTCGACGACGCGCGAAACCCCGTCCATCGCCGCCACGCCGATCACCGCGGAGCGCCGGTCGTCCGCCGTGCCGAAGCTGCCTTCCAGGCGCACGATGCCGTTCTCGCCCACCTCGGCGGTCACCTCGGTGCACTCGTAGCCGGCGATCAGGTCGTCGATGCGGCCGCTCAGCGCCGCCAGATCGGGGCCGTCGCGCGGCGGCATGCAGGGAACCACCGCCGACTGGTCGTTCACCGCCGTCACCCCGTCCAGCTCCCGCACCGTGCGCACCAGGGCCGAACGGTCGCGCGTCGAGCCGATGGTGCCCTCAAGCCCCACCGTGCCGTCGGCAAGCACCGTCACCGAGAGTTCGGTACAGGCGTAGCCGCTGATCAGGTCGTCGATCTCGGCACTGAGGGCGGCCACGTCGAGCATCGGCTCCCCGCCGCACGGCTCGATGGCCAGATCGCCGTTGACCGCGGTGACGCCGTCGATGCGGGCCACCCGGGCCAGCAGGGCATCGCGGGCCTCGGTGGATTCGATCTGCCCGGTCAGCCGCACCACCCCGTCGTCGCTCACCGCGGGATCGATTTCCGTACAGCTCAGCCCGCTTAAGAGATCGGTGAGATCGGCGGAAATCATCGCCGCGGTGCGCCGGTCCTGGCCGCCCCCGCCGCCGGTGGTTCCCGGCTCCATGCGGCTGTAGACCCAGTAGCCGCCGGCGCCGGCTGCCCCCAGGCCCAGCAGGACGAACAGCAGGATGGCGGCAACGCCCGGCCCCCGGCGGCGCTGCGGCGGCGGCGCGCTGGGGTGGGCGGACGGTGCGGTGAACGGGCCGGAATAGGTGCGCGTGGCATCATCCCGCCCGGGATAGGAGGCCGGCGGCACGGACGGCGGGCGCGACGGCCACTGGCTGGAGGGGCCGCGCGAGGTGACGCGGTAGGCGCTGCGGGGCACCGACTCGTCGTCCCACACCGGGCGGATGCCTTGCTCCAGCACCGCTTCCATGCTGATGGGCCGGTCGGCGGGATCGGGCTGCAGCAGCGAGGCCAGCTCGTCGTGCAGTTCCGGCGGCACGCTGTCCAGGTCGGGGACGCGCTGGCGCGCTTCCAGCACCGACTTCATCGAGCCGCCCATGCGCAGCGGCTTGCCCGCCGCCGCCGCCGCCAGCACCAGGCCGAGGCTGTAGATGTCCGAGCGCGGGCCGACGACCTCGCTGTAGAGGCCGAGCTGTTCCGGCGAGGCGTAGGAGTACTTGCCGGCGAACGAGCTGCCGACCACCGTCGACAGGTCCGCGTTGTCGATCTTGGCGATGCCGAAATCGATGATCTTCGCGTGCTCCAGCACGCCGCCCTGGAGGATCACGTTGTCCGGCGACAGGTCGCGGTGGATCACGTCCTTGGCGTGGGCCTCGGCCAGTCCGGTGGCCAGGCGGTCGCGCAGCTTGCGCACGTCGTTGACGCTGTAGGCGCCGTGGCTGCGCAGCACCTCCGACAGCGACGGCCCTTCCACGAACTCCATCACCAGGAACATCCGCCCGGCTTCGTCCTGGTTCAGGCCCTCATAGCCGACAATGGAGTCGTGGCGGATCGAACGCAGCGCAAGTGCTTCGCGCTGGAAGAGCTGCACCACCCGCTGGTTGCTGAGCAGCTCAGCTTGAATAACCTTGATAGCGTGCTGGCTATTGGTGAGGATGTGGCTAGCGCGATACACTTCGCCCATGCCGCCACTGGCAATGAACGCTTCAATCCGGTAGGTGAAATTGACCACCGTGCCCGGTTGAAAGGTCGTCGACCGGGGGGGCATTGGTGGATCGTCGGAGCCGATCGGTGGCGACATGAGGCAGCAGTGCTTCGAAACAGAGTCGGGCAGCGGCGCAGGGTGTTTCGCTTATAGCAGCCGGGATTGCAGGGAACACCGGGAATGTGACGGTGGGACGGCCGGGTGCGGGCCGCATCGGGGCCAGGGGATATGTCGAACTACATGATGCGTCTCGCCGTGGAGTTGTGAGTGCTTGTCATGATTAGGGCGGTCGTTGACAATTGGCTAACCGTCGCGGCGCCACAGTGGGGGCTGTTCGGCCGCCCGGCTGGGCAGCCGCCGTCCGCATTGCCGGACGCCGCCGGCAAAACGAATCGATATCATCGGTAGAGTGTTGGGATGTCGGACCAGACAACCGCGCAGAGTCGCTTGACCCAAAACGCGCTGCGCGAACTGATCGCCCAGCATCAGACCTTTCTGGCCAGCCCGTTTTCCAAGACACGGCTGTCGCTGGAAGGCAACGATGCGTCCGATCTCAACTTCTCCGGCGCGGAGCTGGCCTATTGCGTGCTGCGGCGGGCCAACCTGGCGCGCGCGCGCTTCGTCGGCGCCGATCTCAACAAGGCGATCATGTCCGGTGCGGTGCTGACCGACGCCGACATGCGCCGCGTCAACCTGGGCAACGCCGATCTGCGCGGGGCGGAGATGGCCGGGGCCAACCTGGAACGCGCGGTGCTGGTGGGGGCCGATCTGCGCAACGCACGGTTGCGCGGGGCCGGCAGCGTGCTGGCCGAGGAAGTGGCGACGGTGCTGAAGGGTGCCAACCTGCGCGGTGCGGATCTCAGCCGCGCATTGCTGCCGGCAGCGCTGGCCGATGCTGGCGATCTCTCCTTCGTGTCTCTGCGCAAGGTCAACCTGCAGCGCTTCGATTTGTCCAATCGCCGGCTGATCGGCGCCGACCTGACGGAGGCCGACCTGACGGGTGCGGACCTGTCGGGTGCGGACCTGCGGGGCGCCTGCCTGGAACGGGCGAAGCTGGACGGCGCCAACCTGGACGGCGCCAACCTGGTGGCCGCCCGGCTCGATGGCGCCAACATCGCCCAGGCCTCGTGCCGCCTGGTGAAGTGGTCGCGCACCGTCCAGGACCTGCCGCTGGAGCTGGACGAGGTGATCGAGGCGCACAAGCTGTGGGTGTCCAGCGAAGGCATGGAAGGCAAGCAGGCCGACCTGTCGGGCCTGGACCTGACGGGTGCGCGACTCGACGACCGCGAGTTTTCCGGCGCCGATTTCAGCGAGGCGATGCTGCAGAACGCCTCGTTCACCGAAGCGCGCATGGTGGGCACCCGGCTCGACGGCACCAATGCGCTGGGCGCCAGCTTCGCCGCCGCCGACCTGGCCGGCGCCAGCCTGATCGATGCCAATCTGGTGGGGGCCAATTTCATGGGCGCCCGCGCCTTCCCCTTGCGGGTGGGAACGGTGGAGCCGTGCCCGGAATGGGTGGCGGACTTTTCCGGCGCCAACCTGACGGGGGCCAACCTGTCCAAGGCCAAGCTGCAGAACGCCGTGTTCTACCGGGCGATCCTCAGCGGTGCGGATCTGCGCGAAGCCGATCTGCGCGGCGCGGTGCTGGTGGGGGCGGACCTGACCGGTGCGCGGATGGAAACCGCCCAGCTCGAAAACGCCATCACCCAGGACGCCTTCGGCGTGCGCTAGCGCGGCTTTAACCGCCCCCGGGCATCAGCGCAAGGGCAGGCGGTTTTCGATCACCGCGAACCAGGCGTGGGAGTCGTCGATCAGCCGCCCCGCGCCACCGCGCTTCAGCCGCTTCAGGGTCACGCTGTCCGCCACATTGCCGCCGATCACGCCGATTTCGCCGTGGTGCACATAGGTCACGATGTCGGTGTGGGACTTGTAGCGCGCGCGGTTGACGTAGCGGTCGTAGTCGGCCGCCCCGCTGCGCGTATAGGCCACCAGGTCGCCCACCTTGGGGGCGTACGTCTCCAGCCGGTGGGCGATGAACGCCGTGTCCGGGTCGTTCACCAGCGCGTTCTGCTGGGCGAAATGGATGTAGGTGGAATGGCGCCGCGACCGGGGGAACAGGTGGTCGGGCACGCCAGCGGTGCGCATGGTGTAGGAGATGAAGGCGGCCGACCACGGATGGTCGGTATCGTCGCCGTCCAGATTGAGGCCGGTGCCGTAGCGCCAGAACAGCCCCACCCGGTCATCGAACCCGCGCTGGGTTTCCCGCCAGCCGCGCTGGATCACGCGGCCGTCCATCATCACCTGCTGGCCGAAGCGGTTCCATTCCGCCAGCAGCACCCGGACGATGCGGCCGATGGTGCCCGGCCCCGCCTGCTGCAGGGTCACCGGGTCCAGCGTGGTGGGTGGCATCAGGGGCAGCGTTCCCATCCGGCCCTCCTCCAAAGCATGGATTGATCAGACTGCGTCGGCACGGGCTCTCACCCGACCGGGAGTGGACCACAGCCTGTGGGCAGCAATGGGGCGGCGGCAACGTTCGTCGCCGCGGCCAAACCGCACAATGAGGGACAGGGAGAGGAGAAGGCGGGGCGCCGGCCCCGCCGGCAGGGCGTCTATTTGCCCAACTGCCCGTCGATGAATTCCTTCACCCGGGCGAAGAAGCCGTGGCTCTCCGGGTTGTGGGTGGCGGTGTTGCCGTCCTCGGAAAACTGCTGCAGCAGCTCGCGCTGGCGGCGCGTCAGGTTGCGCGGGGTTTCCACCTGCACCTGCACATACATGTCGCCGCGGCTGCCCGACCTGAGGATCGACATGCCCTTGCCGCGCAGCCGGAACTGGGCGCCCGACTGGGTGCCTTCGGGGATCGACACCCGCGCCGTCGCCCCGTCGATGGTCGGCACCTCCATGGTGCCGCCGAGCGCCGCGGTGGTGATGGGGATGGGCGCCTTGCAGTAGATGTCGGCCCCGTCGCGCTGGAACAGCCGGTGGGGCGCCACCGTCAGGAAGATGTAGAGGTCGCCCGGGGCAGCACCGCGCGCGCCGGCTTCGCCCTTGCCCGACAGGCGGATGCGCATGCCGTCTTCGGAGCCCGGCGGCACGTCGAACTCCAGCGTCTTTTCCTTGCGCACCCGGCCCTGGCCGCCGCAGGTGGTGCAGGGGTCCTTGATGGTGCGCCCGGTGCCGCCGCAGGTGTGGCAGGTGCGCTGGATGGTGAAGAAGCTCTGCTGCACCCGCACCTGGCCGGCGCCGTTGCAGGTGGGGCAGGTGACCGGCTGGGTGCCCGGCTTGCAGCCGGTGCCCGAACAGGTCTCGCAGGTATCGGATGTGGGCACCTGGATGGTGGCGTGCTTGCCGCGATACGCCTCCTCCAGCGTGATCTCCATGTTGTAGCGCAGATCGGCACCGCGGCGGGCCCCGCGGGGCGAACCGCGGCGGCCGCCGACGAACTCGCCGAACATTTCGTCGAAGATGTCGGCAAAGCCGCCCGCGAAGTCGAAGCCGCCGGCCTGGCCGGCACCGGGGCCACCCATGCCGCCCTCGAAGGCGGCGTGGCCGAAGCGGTCGTAGGCGGCGCGCTTCTGGTCGTCCTTGAGGACGTCGTAGGCCTCGTTGATCTCCTTGAACTTGTGCTCCGCCGACTCGTCGTCGGGGTTGCGGTCCGGGTGGTACTTCATGGCGAGCTTGCGGTAAGCCCGCTTCACCTCGTCGGCCGATGCGCCGCGAGCGACCCCCAGCACCTCATAGAAGTCCTGCTTTGCCATACCGCCCCTCTAGCGGGGTTGAGGTGGAATGCACCGCGCGCCCGATCAGGGGTCGACCGGGCGCGGGTGCAAGTCTACGCGATGGGCGAACGCCCGTACCGTCAGTTGGACTGCCGCTTGCGGTCCTCGTCGACCTCTTCGAAGTCGGCGTCGTACACCGCTTCGCCGGATTGCGCACCGGTTTCGCCGGCCTCGGCATGTCCCGTCTCACCCTCGGCGGCACCGTCCTCCTGCACCGCCTTGTACATGGCTTCGCCGAGCTTCATGGCGGCCTTGCTCAGGGCTTCGCTCTTGGTGCGGATGGTCTCCACATTGTCGCTGCCCATGGCGGTCTTCAGGTCGGCCACGGCGGTTTCGATTTCCCGCCGGTCGGCCGCGTCGACCTTGTCGCCATATTCGCTCAACTGCTGCTCGGTGGCGTGCAGCAGGCTGTCGCCCGCATTGCGCGCTTCGGCCAGCTCGCGCCGCTTCTTGTCTTCCGCGGCATTGGCCTCGGCGTCCTTCACCATCTTGTCGATGTCGGTGTCCGACAGCCCGCCGGACGCCTGGATGCGGATCGCCTGCTCCTTGTTGGTGGCCTTGTCCTTGGCCGACACATTGACGATGCCGTTGGCGTCG
>JAGQRL010000130.1 GCA_020425485.1 Rhodospirillaceae bacterium | reverse complement strand
GTCACCTATGTGTCCGGGCTGGACACGGGTCGCCTGGTGGGCGGTGACGGGTTCGAACCGCCGACCTGATGCGTGTAAAGCACCTGCTCTACCAGCTGAGCTAACCGCCCAGGCGCGGCGATCGCCGCCACACGCCACGACACTGCGCGCCACGACACCGCCAAGCAAACAGGCGCGGCCATGACACCGGGATCGGCACCCTGACCGCGCTATCAGTCCATCTGTGATGGCGGATCGACATCGGTCGGCCGGCGGGTCCGGCGCCGCGCGGCAACGACTCGATGGCGTTCATCGCTCCGGTGCGGCGGGAAGACCGCCCGTCGCCGCCCGTAACGGCGGCGCCCGGAGCCGAAGGCTTAGTTCACAGCGTCTTTGAGCTGCTTGCCCGCCTTGAACTTGGGCTGGCGGGACGCCGGGATGCTGATCTTCTCGCCCGTGCGCGGGTTGCGGCCTTCCGACGCGCTACGCTCCACCACGTTGAAGGTCCCGAAACCGACCAGCCGGACTTCGCCGCCGTTGCTCAGGGCCGAGGAGATGCCGTCGAACACGGCGTCCACTGCCTTGGATGCATCGCTCTTCGCCAGACCGGTCGCGTCTGCCACATGCGCAACGAGTTCGTTCTTGTTCACAGGTTGCCCCCTTTTTTCCCATTCGTTTGGACCGCCGCGCCCGGGTCGACCCTTGGATGCAACACGGCGCTATATGGTTTCTCGGCGCGGGAACGCTTTGGTTACGCCACCGCGGCCCGAAATCCCTTTGATCGTTCGACGGTAAGCATGGTCCGCCAACGCGGTCAATGAAAACGGCGCGGAACTCTGCCTCAGGCCGCCATTCTGACCGGTTTTGGGCCTCAATGATGCGTGACAGGGTCTCCTTCGTCCGCTGAGTGCGGTAGTTTTTCAACTTCTTCGAGAGACTCGTCGTCCCACTCAATCGGAGTTAGTGGTTGCTGCAGGGCCTGCTGCAACACTTCGTCGACGGTGCGCACCGGAACGATCTTCAAGTGGCGTTTGACGTTGTCCGGGATGTCCGGCAGATCCTTTTCGTTGTCCTTGGGGATCAGCACCGTCTTCACGCCGCCCCTGAGCGCCGCCAGCAGCTTCTCCTTCAGCCCGCCGATGGCCAGCACGCGGCCGCGCAGGGTTATCTCGCCGGTCATCGCCACGTCCTTGCGCACCGGCGTGGCGGTGAGCACCGAGACGATGGAGGTGACCATGGCGACACCGGCACTCGGCCCGTCCTTGGGCGTGGCCCCTTCCGGCACGTGCACGTGGATGTCGCGCTTGGCGAACAGGGTGGGCTTGATGCCGAAGGAGACGGCGCGCGCCTTCACGAAGCTTTCGGCGGCCTGCACCGATTCCTTCATCACGTCGCCCAGCTTGCCGGTGGTGGTCACCTTGCCGCGGCCCGGCACCAGCACCGACTCGACGGACAGCAGCTCGCCGCCCACCTCGGTCCACGCCAGCCCGGTGGTCACGCCCACCATGTCGTCGGTTTCGATCTCGCCGAACTGGTAGCGGCGAATGCCGGCGTACTTGTCCAGGTTGCGCCGGGTGAGTGCGACCTTTTCGACCTTGTTGAGCAGGATGTCCTTCACCGCCTTGCGGGTCAGGCTGGCCAGCTCGCGCTCCAGGTTCCGCACGCCGGCTTCGCGGGTGTAGTAGCGAATCAGGTCGCGCAGCGCCTCGTCGGAGATGCTCCACTCGCCCCGCTTCAGGCCGTGGGCCTTGGTCTGCTTGGGGATCAGGTGGCGGCGCGCGATCTCCAGCTTCTCATCCTCGGTGTAGCCGGGGATGCGGATGATCTCCATGCGGTCGAGCAACGGCTGGGGCATGCGCAGGGTGTTGGCCGTGCACACGAACATCACATCCGACAGGTCGTAGTCGACCTCAAGATAGTGGTCGTTGAACGTGTTGTTCTGTTCGGGATCCAGCACCTCCAGCAGGGCCGAGGAGGGATCGCCCCGCCAGTCCGCCCCCAGCTTGTCCACCTCGTCCATCAAGAACAGCGGGTTGGAGGACTTGGCCTTCTTCATCGCCTGGATGACCTTGCCGGGCATCGAGCCGATATAGGTGCGGCGGTGGCCGCGGATTTCCGCCTCGTCGCGCACGCCGCCCAGCGACACGCGCACGAAGTTGCGCCCCGTGGCCCGGGCGATGGACTTGCCGAGCGAGGTCTTGCCCACACCCGGCGGCCCCACCAGGCAGAGGATCGGCCCGCGAATCTTGTTGATGCGGTTCTGCACCGCCAGGTACTCGACGATGCGTTCCTTCACCTTCTCCAGGCCGTAGTGATCCTCGTTGAGGATCGCCTCGGCTGCCGCCAGATCCTTCTTCACCCGGCTGCGCTTCTTCCACGGAATGGACAGCATCCAGTCCAGGTAGTTGCGCACCACCGTGGCTTCCGCCGACATCGGGCTCATCGAGCGCAGCTTCTTCAGCTCCGCATTGGCCTTGTCGCGCGCTTCGGCCGACAGCTTGGTCTTGGCGATGCGGTCTTCCAGTTCCTGCAGCTCGTCGCGGCCGTCCTCGCCCTCGCCAAGCTCCTTCTGGATCGCCTTCATCT
>JAGQRL010000129.1 GCA_020425485.1 Rhodospirillaceae bacterium | reverse complement strand
TGGCGCTCCCAGTGCTTGTCCAGGGAGTTCGGGTTGAAGGGGAACAGGGGGGCACGCGACCCACACTGGGAGGCCATACGGTCCAAGATGCGGCGTACCCTGGAGCCTCCAGTAGGCCGCTTGAGCAGGCCCCTAGGACCCGGAGACGATCTCAGGGTCGCCCTGCCAACTACCTGTTCTTTTTCGGAATTTGAGCGCACGGCCACGGCGTCGCGCCGGACAGGGGGCCGTCCCCAGGGCGAGAAGGACATTCCGCGCCACCCACCAGGGTTCCTCTGCGTCCCCGAGGTGGACAGCGCGAAGGGTACGGTCGTCCATGCGATCTGGTCCGAATGCGCCGTGGACTATGCGTTCAACGCCCGGTACACGCTGGCCCGGCCGATCCCCAGCCGCTTGGCTATCTCCGTCGCCCCTACGCCTTCGGCAGCCAACTCCTTGACCTGCTCCGCCTTCGCTCGGGCGGTCGGCTTCCGGCCCTTGTACTTCCCGTCCGCCTTCGCCTTCTGGATGCCCTCGCGCTGCCGCTCCAGCATCATCTCCCGCTCGAACTGCGCCACGGAGCCCAGAACATTGAGCATCAGCTTTCCGGTTGCTGTATTGGTGTCGATGCCCAGGGCCTGGATGCGGAGGTTCGCCTCCTTGGCAGCCAGGGTTCCCACGATCTCCCCGAGGTGGAGAACCGACCGGGCCAGCCGGTCCAGCTTCGTCACCACCAGGGTGTCGCCTTCACGGAGGTGATCCAGGGCAGCGGCGAGTTGGTCGCGCCTGCCCACGCTTGAGGTCTGCTCGCTGAAGATCCGCTGGCACCCCAGGGCCTCCAAGTCGCGAACCTGCGCTTCCAGCCCCGCCTCCTGCTCCAGGGTCGAGGTGCGGGCGTATCCGATCAACATGGGCATGACGCAGCTCCAGGTGTTCCAATAGGATCTTAGACGTACCTGGACTCCGTGCCTCAGAATGTCAATACCATTCTTGTGGGACAGTTGTGGGCTGGTCATGAGACGACTCACTAGGGCAGGCCCTACCGAGACACATTGAAGTAGTGACCGAGGGGAGGTCGGATGACGGACCCAATTGTTGGCCCCAAGCGTTCCCATCACAGAGAAACCCGCCCCCTCCCCCACGGGGGGAATAGGTCACGCTTCGACTGGTCGAGGTGTGGTCTCGGAATTTTGCGGTGGAAAATGGCGCCATGGAAATACGTTGCGGGCAGTGTCGCACTGTCTCTTGAGGGCAAGGAACACTGGTGGTACACATAAGCGACGAGGCGGGCCAGAAATCTCAGCAAAATCAATATACTGTGTCGCGCTTGGGGCAGTCTTCTCCTGGGCACCATCGCATCGGCCGCCACTGTGCGGCGATGCCCCTTCACCGATCACGGCTATCCGTTGGGCCGGCACTCAGTTAGGGTGCCGGGGGCGTTTTCGCCCGCAACAGTGATCGGAGGCCCGTAGTGCCCGAGCCTGCCGCAACGCCGACCCTGCATGTGGGCGACCTGCCCGAAGGCCTCGATCTGGGCGCGCAAGTCGCCGTCGATACCGAGACCATGGGCCTCAACCTGGGCCGCGACCGGCTGTGCCTGGTGCAGCTTTCCGCCGGCGACGGCAGCGCGCATCTGGTGCAGATCGCCCGCGGCCAGAACCAGGCGCCCAACCTGACGCGGATGCTGACCGATCCGGCGGTGCTGAAGATCTTCCATTTCGCCCGCTTCGACATCGCCTCCCTGCAGGCCCAGTTCAACGAAGTCACGCGGCCGGTCTACTGCACCAAGATCGCCTCCAAGCTGGTGCGCACCTTCACCGACCGGCACGGGCTGAAGGATCTCTGCCGCGACCTTCTGGGCGTGGACATTTCCAAGCAGCAGCAAACCTCTGACTGGGGGGCGGAAGCGTTGACGCCCGACCAGCTTCGCTACGCCGCCACGGATGTGCTGCATTTGCATGCCCTTAAGGCAAAGCTGGACGTGCTGCTGGAGCGCGAGCGGCGTTCGGCGTTCGCGCAGGCCTGTTTTGCGTTCCTGCCGACGCGGGCGCTGCTCGACCTCGCCGGATGGGACGATGTCGACATCTTTGCCCACTGATACACCTGTTCAGAACGGCGCACGGTCAGGGGCGCAGGAGCCGGCGGCTGGGCTGGCCGCGGAACCGCGGCGTGTGCCGGCACCCTCCGGCGTGTTCGAGCACTTCACCGCGCGGCGCACCCGCACCCGCGTCAACCGGCGCTACAGCCGGGCGATCTGGCTGTTGCGCATCATCCTGCCGGTGACGGCGGTTTGCGTGTTCGCCGCACTCATCCTGTGGCCCGATGTGCAGCAGATGGTGGCCGGCGAGCCGGAGCGCGTGCAGGAACCGGCGGTGGAAATGGCCCAGCCGACGGCGGAACAGGCCAGCGGCCGCATGGCCAACCCGCGCTTTTCCGGCATCGACACGCTGGCCCGGCCCTACACCATCACCGGGTCCGAAGCGCGCCCCACCGGCAGCGAAGGCATCATGGAGATCGAGGATCCCATGGCCGACATCACCCTGCAGGATGGAGCGTGGCTGGCGCTGCGGGCGGAACGCGCGTTCTATGACGAGGCGGCCGGGCGCATCGATCTGGAAGGTGACGTGAACCTCTACCGCGACGACGGCTACACCGTGCATTCCGACGCCATCTCGGTGGATATCGAGGCGCAGGAGGTGTGGGGCGACAACGGCGTGGTGGGCCACGGCCCGCAGGGCGAAATCGTCGCCGAGGGCTTCCGGGTGGACGGGGCGGGCCGGGTGATCGTGTTCACCGGGCAGACGCGGGTCCGCCTGCGCGGCGGCACCGACCTGGAGGCGGTGAACTGATGGTGGACGACGCGATGTCCGGTCGCTGCGGGACCAGGGGCCTCAGGCAGGCCACCCTGGCGGCACTGGTGGCGCTTGCAGCGGCGGGCTGGGCCGGCGGTGCGGCCGGCCAGGCGCTGCCCCTCGGCCCGTCCGATGGCGGCGGCAGCCCGGTGGAGATCGAAGCCGCGGAAAGCCTGGAATGGCGCCAGGACGAACAGCTCTATGTCGCCCGTGGCGATGCCGTGCTGCGCCGTGACGACGTGGAAATCCGCGCCGATGTGCTGACCGCCAACTACACCGAAGGCGAGGACGGCGCGGTGCAGGTGGAGCGGGCAACCGCCACCGGCGGCGTCATCATCACCGCCGCGGAAGGCGAGGTGACCGCGGCTTCGGCGGTCTACGACCTGGTGCGCGACGTGGTGGTGCTGCGCGGCGACCCGGTGGTGCTGACATCGACCGATGGCACCGTCACCGCCGAGGACACCATGGAATACTACCCCGGCCAGGGGCTGGCGGTGGCCCGCGGCAATGCCGTGGTGGAGCGCGAGGACCAGCGGGTCGAGGCCGAGGTGCTGACCGGCGAGTTCGAAGAGGTGGACGGCGAGCAGCAGCTCGCGCGCGTCTCGGCCACCGGCGGTGTGTTGATTACCACGGCCACCGACATCGTGCGCGCCGACGAGGCGACCTATGACGTGCGGGCCAATGTGGCGACGCTCAGCGGCAATGTGCGGCTGACCCGCGGCGCCAATCAGCTCAACGGCGATTTCGCGGAGGTTAATTTGGACACGGGTTTGAGCCGCCTGATGGCACGTCCCGGTGGCGCCGGCCGCGTGAGTGGGTTATTGGTTCCAGACCAATGACATCCCGCTTGACCTCTCCCCCATCAGATCCCGGCGAAGAAGGCCGCAACGCCGACGAAACCACGGCCGGGCAGGAGCCCGAGGCGGTGGACGAAAACGGCCGTCCGCGCCCGCGCCTGGTGCCGCAGCCGACCGGGCTGGTGGCGCGCAACCTGCGCAAGGGCTACCGCAAGCGCATCGTGCTGCGCGATGTGTCGGTGTCGGTGCGCCGCGGCGAGGTGGTTGGCCTGCTCGGCCCCAACGGTGCCGGCAAGACCACCTGTTTCTACGCCATCATGGGCATGGTGAAGCCGGATGCCGGCCGCATCATCCTCGGCGACGAAGACATCACCGATCTGCCGATGTACCGCCGCGCCCGCCTGGGCGTGGGCTATCTGCCGCAGGAAGCCTCCATCTTCCGCGGGCTCAACGTGGAAGAGAACATCCGCGCGGTGTTGGAGGTGTGCGAGCCCGACCGGGTGGCGCGCGAAACCATCCTGGAAGGGCTGCTGGCCGAATTCGGCATCGAGCATCTGCGCCGCGCGCCTTCCCTGGCGCTGTCGGGCGGTGAGCGCCGGCGGGTGGAAATCGCCCGCGCGCTGGCCACCAACCCCCACTACATGCTGCTGGACGAGCCGCTGGCGGGCATCGACCCGATCGCCGTGGGCGAGATCCGCGAGCTGGTCGGCACGCTGCGCGATCGCGGCATCGGCGTGCTGATCACCGATCACAATGTGCGGGAAACCCTCGACATTGTGGATCGGGCCTACATCTTGCATGATGGTCGCGTGTTGATGGAAGGCGAACCGGAGGAAATCGTCGCGCACAAGGATGTGCGGCGCGTTTACTTGGGCGAAAGATTCAGTCTCTAGAGCGGGTTGTGTCATGGCTCTGACACAACGTCTTGACCTCAGGCAGACCCAATCCCTGGTGATGACGCCGCAGTTGCAGCAGGCGATC
>JAGQRL010000128.1 GCA_020425485.1 Rhodospirillaceae bacterium | reverse complement strand
GCCTTGGTCTTCAGCCAGTCGATGAGGAACTGGCAGGCATCGAAGGCGGCCGCGCGGTGGGCGGACGCGGCGATCACCAGCACGATGCGGTCACCGGCGTCCAGCCGCCCGACGCGGTGCACCACGCGGGTGGCGATCAAGGGCCAGCGCGCCTGGGCGTCCGCCTCGATCTCCTCGATCTGCCGCTCGGTCATGCCGGGATAGTGTTCCAGCGTCATGCTGCCGGGGGGATCGCCGTCGCTCCTTTCCGCCAGGTCGCGCACCAGGCCGATGAACACCGCCAGCCCGCCGATATCGCTGCGGCCGCCGGTGATCGCCTGGATCTCCGCCGCCACGTCGAAATCGGCTTCCTGCACGCTGACCGACATGGTGTTCGCCCCTTTGGTTTTGCGGTCCCGGCCCGCTCCCCCACCCGGCCGCCCATTTCAGGATACTGCCGTGGGTGGCCGGGTGGGGGAGCCGGCCGATCGAATTCGCTCTATTCCGCCCGCGTTCCTATCCGCCGGTGACCGGCGGGAAGAACGCCACCTCGTCGCCCGGCCCCACCGGCGCGTCCCGCCTTGCATACACCTGGTTGATCGCCACGCGGATCACCTCGTCGGGCTCGAAGGCCGTGTCGTAGGGCGCGCCGCGGGCCTTCAGCCAAGCCATCAGGCCGGCCACATCGGCCACCTCGCCGGGCGGCGACACGGTTTCCTCGGCCACGCCGATGCGCTGCCTCAGCCAGGCGAAGTAACGAATGTGCACGGTTCCAGGTTCCCCTACAGCAGGCCCTCGACCTAGAGCAGGCCCTCGAAAGGCAGATAGTCAACCACCTCGCCGGCCGCCAGCCGCCGGGCGTCTTCGGCCAGCACCACCAGCCCATCGGCCGCCGACATGGAGGACAGCACGCCCGCCCCGTCCCTGGGAAACGCCATCGCCACGGGCAGGCGCTCGCCCTCCTCCGTGGCTGCCGGCGGTGCCAGCGTGACGCGCAGGAACTCCCGCCGCCCCGCCTTCTTGCGGTGATCGAAGCCGAGCCGCACGCGCTGGGCCACCGGCTCCGCCGCCGCCTGGCCGGCAAGCCGGGCGATCACTGGCCGGGCGACCATCAGAAAGGTCACCAGCACCGCCACCGGATTGCCCGGCAGGCCGACAAAGGGCGGCCCGTCCGCCCCCAGGCTGCCCACCGCCACCGGCCGGCCCGGCTTGATGGCGAGCCGCCAGTGGCGAATGGTGCCGCCGGCCGCCATCAGTGCTGCCTTCACATGGTCTTCCTCGCTGGCCGACATGCCGCCGGACCCGAGCACCAGATCGTGCCCCTCAGCCGCCCTGGCCAGCGCCTGGCGGCAGGCGTTGCGGTCGTCGGGCACGATGCCGAAATCGGTAACGATGCAGCCCAGCCGCTGCAAAGCGCCGTGCAGCACATAGCGGTTGGCGTCGTACACACAGCCGGGCGGCACCTCCGCCCCCGGCTCGCGGATCTCGTCGCCGGTGGAAAACAGCGCCACCTTGAGCGGCGTGCGCACCGCCACCTCGGTGCGGCCGATGGAGGCCAGCAGCCCCACATCGGCGGCCCGCAGGCAGCGCCCGGCGCCGAGCAGCACGTCACCGGCGGCGATGTCCTCCCCCGCTGCGCGGCGGTTGGCGCCGCGCTTGATGCCCGCCGGCAAGTCGACAAGCTGGCTGCCGCCGGGGCCATCCACCAGCGTGCAGTCCTCCTCCATGAACACGGTGTCGGGGCCGGCCGGCATCATTGCCCCCGTCAGCACCCTGAGTGCCGTGCCGCGCGCCTGTACCTGCGGCCAGGGGTGGCCGGCAGAGGCACGGCCGATCACCGGCAGGCGCGTCGGCCCGTCTGCGGCAAGGTCGGCGAAGGCGACGGCATAGCCGTCCACCGCGGAGTTGTCGTGCGGCGGCACGGAGCGGTCGGCCACCACATCGGCCGCCAGCACCCGGCCGGTCGCCTGCCACACCGGGCAGGGCTGCGTGCCCGCCACCGGTGCCAGCCTGGCGCGGATTTCCGCCAGCACCTGACCCAGCGGCACCAGATCGCCGCCGAAGGCAAAGCAGTCGTCGGAGAGTTGGGTCACCGCAGCACCGTTGCCTCAGACGGACCGCGCGGCGGCACGGGCGCGCAACTGGCCGGCCGCCTTGTTCAGGTAGTCGACCCCGCTGATCGCCGCCAGAGCCGCCGACAGCCACAGCGCCACTTCGCCGATGAGCAACAGCGGCAGGCCCGGCAGCACCACGCCGGCCAGCATCAGCAGCACCAGCGCCACCATCTGCACCGCCGTCTTCAGCTTGGCGATGGGCGTGACCTTCAGCCCGCTGGAGCCGATGCCGGCGAGGAACTCCCGCACTCCGCCGATGAGGAATTCCCGCAGCATGATGACCAGTGCGGCCACCACGGTGACCCCGGCAATGCGGTCGAGCGCCACCAGCATCACCAGCACCGTCACCACCAGCAGCTTGTCGGCGATGGGATCGAGCATGCGGCCGAGATCGGACACCGCGTTCAGCCGGCGCGCGGCATAGCCGTCCAGCCAATCGGTCGCCGAGGCCACCGCGAACAGCACGGCGGCAATCACCAGGGCGGCGGGGCCGCCGATCATCATCACCCCGGCCACCACGGGCACCAGCCCCATGCGCAGCAGGGTGAGCGCATTGGGCAGGTGGTGAAGGCCGATGGTCGTGGACTTGCCGGACACGTTATCCCCCGAGCGGCGGTCCGCCGAGCGGCGGCAGCCGGCGCCGGATCAGCGGTCGGACAGGTGCGGCCGCCCTTCGGCCGCGCGCGCCTGGCAAGGTACGGTCCAACCCAGGGATCTGCAAATCTCCAGCGACATGGCTGCCCGGTTGAGCGTGTAGAAGTGCACGCCGTCGACGCCGCCGCGGTCGAGTGCGGCGCACTGCTCGCGCGCCACGTCCAGCGCCACTGCGCGGCGGCTGGCCGGCTCGCTGCCGGCGGCGGCGAAGCGCGCCTTCAGCGCATCGGGCACCGAAGCCCCGCAGGTGCTGGCGAAGGCCACCGCCCGGTCGAAATCCAGGATTGGCAGCACGCCGATGTGGATGGGCACGCCGATGCCGGCCGCCCGCGCCCGGTCGATGAAGCGGAACACGGTGTCGGTATCGAAGCAGAACTGGGTGATGGCGCGGCTGGCCCCGGCATCCACCTTGCGCTTCAGGTTGTCCAGATCGGCTTCCGCACTGGTGCTTTCGGGGTGCGGTTCGGGATAGGCGGCAACGGAGATGTCGAACGGCCCCAGGCGGGCAAGCCCGGCCACCAGATCGGCGGCATAGGCGTAGCCATCGGCCGGAATGTCGCGGCTGGTGGAGCCTTCCGGCGGGTCGCCGCGCAGCGCCACGATGTGCTGCACACCCAGGGCCAGGTAGTCCAGCGCCTCGGCGTCCACCTCGATCTGGCGGCGCCGCACGCAGGTGAGATGGGCGGCCACTTCCATGCGGCCGGCCCGGTGCAACTCCGCCACCAGGGCGTGGGTGCGTTCCTGGGTGGTGCCGCCGGCGCCGCAGGTGACGGAGACGAACAACGGCCGGAAGGCCGCCATGGCGTCCAGCTCCGTGGTCAGGGATTGGGCCTGGTTCGCCGACTTGGGCGGGAAGATTTCGACGCTGACGTCCATTGCGGCTCTTGCGGCTGTGCGGAGGTGTTCGCCGGAGTCTACACCAAACTGATCCGCATGCGACTGTTTCTAGCCAGAACGCGGCAGAGCGGCTTTGCACTGGAAACAAGGCGGCGGCATGGCCGCGCGGGCGGCGCCTGGGACTAGGCGGTGCGGCCGAGCCACAGGCGCACCGACAGCGGCGCGCCCGCCACCGCTTCGGCCTTGGCCAGGGTGAAGCCGGTGCGCTCGAACCACCCGGCGATCTCCGCGTCCTCGAAGCCCAACCAGCGGTGGCGGTGGTCGTCGCGCAGGTCCGACAGGCCGTGCGGCGCGTAGTCGATCAGCAGCAGCCGCCCTTCGGGCCGGAGTACCCTGCGGGCTTCCGCCAGGGCGATGGAGGGCGCTTCCAGGTAGTGCAGCACCAGGTGCATCACCGCCAGGTCGAAGCTGTCGTCGGCAAAGGGCAGGCGGTAGATGTCGCCATGGCGAATCTGCCAGTCGCCGGCCTGGGCGCGCTCCAGATTGGCGCGGGCCACCGCCAGCATCTCGCGCGACTGGTCGAGACCCACCAGCCGGTCGGCCCTGGGGGCCAGCAGCGCCAGCATGCGGCCGGTGCCGGTGCCGAGGTCGAGCACGTCGCCCAGCCGCTCTTCCGGCAGCAGGGCGGCGATCTGCCGTTCCACCTCGCAGGCATCCACATGCAGCGAGCGGATCTCGTCCCAGCGCTCGGCATTGGCGCGGAAATAGGCTTCCGCCGCGGTGGCCCGTTCGGCCTTCAGGGCGGCCAGCCGGCCGCGATCCTCCGCCAGCGCGGCATCGCCTTCCGGCAGCAGGTCGCGCACCGCCCGCACCAGCTCCGCCGGCGCCCCCTGGTCGGCCAGCCGGAACATGGCGAAGGTGCCTTCGCGGTAACGTTCCAGCACGCCGGCATCGACGAGGATCTTAAGATGTCGGGAAACCCTGGGCTGGCTCTGGTCGAGAAGCTGGGTGAGATCGGTCACCGTCAGCTCGCCATCGGCACACAGCGCCAGGATGCGCAGCCGAGTCGGCTCCGCGACGGCGCGTAGGGCTGCGAGCAGGTTATCCACGGGACACCGCGGCCGCGCCGGGGCGGTTCCACATCTTCACCATGGCCGAAGGGTATAGCCGCGGCCGGCCCCAGTGCGAAGCGGCAACAGTGGCCGGGATGCGGCATCCAGCCATCCCGCAGCGGCTTTCCTCACCCGTAGCGACGTGGTAACCACCTTCTCGGTTCGGTGCGGTGGTTGTCACTCCGGCCAATTAACGTGACCTTTACCCAAGCAACGATTTCTGTGGATCTACGGAACATGTTTGCCTGGTGGAATCAAAGCCGGTGACCATCGCGCCGCCGCATAGGGGGGAGAGGGGCATGCTTTCGGTCTCTCGGGTCAGGTCCGTCCTGGCCCTTTGTGTACTGGGTCTGCTGTCGGCCTGTGCCACCGACCCCAACGACCCCTTCAACGACCCCTACGAAGACATCAATCGCGAGATCTTCGCGCTGAACGACAGCATGGATCGGAATGTGCTGGTTCCGGTCGCCGAAGCGTATCGCGACACGGTGCCGGAGCCGGTGCGCCAGTCGGTCACCAACGGCCTGCGCAACCTGAACACCCCGCTGATCTTCATCAACGAGGTGCTGCAGGGCGATATGCGCGGCGCGGAAGTGGCCTTCAACCGGTTCTGGATCAACAGCTTCCTTGGCATCGGCGGGTTGTTCGACATCGCCGGCATGGACCCGCGGCTGGAATACCGGTCGGAAGACTTCGGCCAGACCCTGGCGGTCTGGGGCGTCGAGCCGGGGCCCTATCTGGTGCTGCCGCTGCTGGGGCCGTCCAACCCGCGCGACCTGGCCGGCCTCGTCGGCGACCAGCTCATGGACCCGGTGCGCTGGGTGATCCAGGTGGAAACCAACTGGGATGCCTTCGGTCCGTCACGTTTCGCCGCCACCTTGGTGGACCGGCGCGAGGCGGCACTGGATGCGCTGGAAGAGGTGCGGGCTAGCTCGCTGGACTACTACGCGGCGATCCGCAGCCTGTACCGGCAGAACCGGGAAGCCGAGATCAACGACAGCGACGAAGTCGAGCCTGTGGATATCCCCAACTACGATGTGCTGGAAGAGGACAATGGCTGACATGCTGGGGCGCTGGCGACGGACCCTGACCGTCCTTCTGGTTCTGGTGGGTTTCGGAGCGACCACTGCACAGGCGCAGGGTTCGGCTGAAGGGGCCGAGGCGTTCCTGGCGGATATCGGCGACCGCACCATCGCGGTGCTGGCGACGCCCGATCTCAGTGCCGAGGACCTGCGCTCGGAGCTTGAGCAGATCTTCGTCGATACCTTCGACACCCGCACCATCGGGCGCTTCGTGCTCGGCCGCTACTGGAACGACGCCAACGACGCGCAGCGCGAGGAATACCTGGACCTGTTCCAGGCCCTGGTGGTGGACACCTACGCCCGGCGCTTCCGCGGCTACCAGGGCGAGCGCTTCAATCTGGTGGGCACCCGCCAGATCAACGACACCGACTACCTGGTGACCACCCAGATCTTCCGGCCCAACGGTGGCCCGGCGGTGAACGTGGACTGGCGCGTCCGCGCCTCCGGCGATGGCTATGCGGTGATCGACGTGATCGTGGAACGGGTGAACATGACCATCACCTACCGCAACGAGTTCGGCGCCATCATCCAGCGCAGCGGCGGCAACATCGAAGGCCTGCTGGACGCGCTGCGCAACCGCGAGACCGACGCCGGCTGAGCTTGGCGGGAGCGGGCGGCAAGCCCCTCCTGAGGCCGAGAAAACAATCGGGGACCTCCGCAGCCGCGGGGGTCCCCGTTTTCGTTTGGGATGCGTGCTCGTGAGGGCCGGCGCAGATCGAACGAATAACGCGCTACCCCTCCTCGCCGTCGATGCGCGGCCAGCGGCTGTAGGCCAGGTACCAGATCACCGCCACGTTGACGAACGGCACCAGCAGCCCCAGCACCCAGAGGGGCGACTTGCCCATGCGCATGGACGAGAACGCGGCAAACGCCATCACCGCCACCAGGTCCAGCGCCACCACCAGATGGGCCGCCCAGGAGGGCAGCCAGTCGGTCAGCAGGGTCAGCGCGTCCATCAGTCGCCCGCCTGCTCCGCCGGGGCCGCACGCCATTTCCACAGCACCAGGCAGGCAAAGGTGACGGCCAGCCCGAACAGCGGCAGGAACACGAAGGCCGCCGGCCAGGCCGGCACGCCGGCCCGCCTGAAGATGCGGAACATGGGATAGACGATCAGCAGGCCGAACAGCACCGCACCGCCATAGGGCGTCTGCAAATAGCTGGCGATGCTGTCGAGACTGTCGGCCATGGCGACCTCCGGGGCCGGTGGGGGCGGAACCTGCGGGCGGCCCTAGGGGGTGGCGATGGCCGGCGCGGCGGCGGCGTCTTCGTGCCGCTGGCGGCGCGCCCGTTCGCTGGCGGATTTGAGCTGGCCGCAGGCCGCCAGGATGTCCTGGCCGCGCGGCGTGCGCACCGGGCTGGCATAGCCGGCATTCATCAGGATGCGGGCGAACGCCTCGATGGACTCCTCGGTGGAGGTTTCGAAGGCGGAACCGGGCCACGGGTTGAACGGGATCAGGTTCACCTTGGCGGGGATCCCCTGGATCAGGCGCACCAGGCCGCGGGCATCGGCCGGGCTGTCGTTCACCCCCTTCAGCATCACGTATTCGAAGG
>JAGQRL010000127.1:9348-9777 GCA_020425485.1 Rhodospirillaceae bacterium | reverse complement strand
GAACCCGGTGCCGGTGATGCAGCTCATCGAGGTGATCCGCGGCATCGCCACCAACGACGAGACCTTCCAGGCGATCCTTCAGCTCACCGTGCGCCTGGAGAAGACCGCCGCGGTGTCGGAGGATTTCCCGGCCTTCATCGTCAACCGCATCCTGCTGCCGATGATCAACGAGGCGGTCTATACGCTCTACGAGGGCGTGGGCACGGTGATCGCCATCGATACCGCCATGAAGCTCGGCGCCAACCACCCCATGGGGCCGCTGGAGCTGGCGGATTTCATCGGGCTGGATACCTGCCTCAGCATCATGAACGTGCTGTATGACGGGCTGTCGGACAGCAAGTACCGGCCGTGCCCGCTGCTGGTGAAGTATGTCGAAGCCGGCTGGCTGGGCCGCAAGGCCGGGCGCGGCTTCTACGACTATTCCACCGA
>JAGQRL010000127.1:7930-9252 GCA_020425485.1 Rhodospirillaceae bacterium | reverse complement strand
ACATCTGGGGGCGGTGGGTCGGGTGAACCATGCGGGCGACCATGCGGCCGAAGGCGGGGGCGGCGGTGAACAGACCCAGGGCGGCAATGCCGACGATGGCGGCAATCAATGTGTGTTCGGTCATGGTCCCATCCTTCCGAGTCGCGGGGGGCACCGTGCGGTGACCGCCCCTGTCATGCTTTCAATGTGGGAAAGCATGGCCTCGAAGGATGTGACTGGGGTCACTCCACCGTAGCCAAGTGTCGCAGCAGCGGCGTCGCCATCCGGCCGCCCCGGCAACCGCGGCAGCCAGCGGGAGGGATGGCCCGGTCAGACCGGCCGGTCGAGGAAATGGCGCAGCAGGGCGCGCGCGTCGGGACCCGACCAGTCGGCCGGCCCCACCAGTGTGCCCAGCCACGAGCCGTCGCGGCCGATCACCACCGTGGTCGGCAGGCCCGGCGTACCGAAGGCGGCCGCCACCCGGCCGGACGGGTCGGTGTAGACCTCCAGGTCGCTGAGACCCTGGGATTGGAAGAACCGGCGCACCTGATCCTCGCCGCCCTGGTCCACCGAAATCGCCACCACCTGGAAGTCGTCGCCGCCCAGGTCCTGCTGCAGGCGGTCGAGCGACGGCATCTCGTGCACGCAGGGCGCACACCAGGTGGCCCAGAAATTAACGAGCACCACCTGGCCGGCAAAATCGTCCAGGCTCACGGGGGCACCGTTGGCGCCATGGAAGGGTATGCTGGGGGCCGGCCCGCCGCCGGACATGTCGAACCCGATCATATCGCCATCGCGCGGCGGCTGGTCACCGGCTAGGCTGATGGCGTAAACGAGCGCCGTTGCCGCAACGATTAACACTGCGCCCATCGCCACCAGGGTCTTCGTACCGACCATAACTGTCGTCCCACCATGTCCGATCTTCAAACCGAGCCACGCCATCCTGCCGGACCCGGCCACAATACCGATCCCGCGGCCAACCAGCTTTGGGGCGGACGCTTTGCCCGTGGCCCGGCGGCCGTGATGGAACGGATCAACGCGTCCATCGGCTTCGATTGCCGGTTGGCCGAGCAGGATATCCAGGGCTCCATCGCCCATGCCCGCATGCTCGCCGACTGCGGCATCATAGCCGCTGGCGACGCCGATGCCATCATCGCCGGGCTCACCGAGATCGCAGCAGACATTGCAGCCGGGCGCTTCGCCTTCAAGGTCGAGCTGGAAGACATCCACATGAATGTGGAAGCGGCCCTGGCGGAGGCCATCGGCTCGCCGGCCGGCCGGCTGCACACGGCGCGCAGCCGCAACGATCAGGTGGCCACCGATTTCCGCCTGTGGGTGCGCGA
>JAGQRL010000127.1:7282-7746 GCA_020425485.1 Rhodospirillaceae bacterium | reverse complement strand
GCGCGGATGAACGAATGCCCGCTCGGCTCCGCCGCCCTGGCCGGCACCCCGTTCCCCATCAACCGCTACGCCACGGCCGCAGCACTGGGCTTCGACCGGCCCACCGCCAACAGCCTGGATGCGGTGTCGGACCGCGACTTCGCGCTGGACTATCTGGCCACCGCCGCCATCGCCGCGGTCCACCTGACGCGGCTGGCCGAGGAGTTCGTGCTGTGGACGTCCGACCAGTTCCGCTTCGCGCGGTTGTCGGATGCCTACTCCACCGGCTCGTCGATCATGCCGCAGAAGCGCAACCCGGATGCCGCGGAACTGGTGCGCGGCAAGTCCGGCCGCATCTTCGGCCACCTGATCGGGCTGCTCACCGTCATCAAGGCGCTGCCGCTGGCCTATGCCAAGGACCTGCAGGAAGACAAGGAACCGGTGTTCGACACCGACGACAGCCTGGGCCTGTGCATCGCCGCGCT
>JAGQRL010000127.1:0-7173 GCA_020425485.1 Rhodospirillaceae bacterium | reverse complement strand
TTCCGCCAGGCCCATCACATCACCGCGCAGATCGTGGCGGAGGCCGATGCCCGCAACACCGATCTGGGCGGCGTGCCGCTGGCGGTGATGCAGGTGATCGAGCCGAAGATCACCGCGGAGGTGTTCGACGTGCTGGGGCTGGACGCCGCCGTGGCCAGCCGCACCAGCCTCGGCGGGACCGCCCCGGACACCGTGCGCAAGGCCGCCGCGGCGGCACGGGAGCGCTTCTTGTGAGGACGCGGCGGCACCTGGCGACGCTGGTCGTGCTCGCCGTCGCGGTGGCGCTGGCTAGCTGCGGCCGCCGGCCGGACGAGCTGGCCGCCCCGGTGCCGGAGGAGGCCACCTGGCCGCGCCAGTACCCGGCCCCCGAACCCCAGCCGACGCCCGCGGCGGTGCCCCCGGCCGCCACCGCAGCCCCGAGCGAGCCCGCCTCATGACCGTTATTCCCCACGGCCTGTCCAACGGCGGCTTCGTGCGCGACCTCAGCGACACGCTGTGCGTCGATGCCATTCCGCTCGACCGGATTGCCGCCGAAGTCGGCACGCCAGCCTATGTCTACAACGCCCGCGCCATGCGGCTGGCCTACCGCACGCTGGAAACTGCCCTGGCGGCGCTGCCGATCACCGTGTGCTACGCGGTGAAGGCCAACGCCAATCTGGCCGTGATCCGCATCTTCCGCGATCTCGGGGCCGGGGCCGACGTGGTGTCGGTGGGGGAGATGCGCCGGGCACTGGCCGCCGGCGTGCCGGCCGAGCGCATCGTCTTTTCCGGCGTCGGCAAGACGGATGCGGAACTGGCCGCCGCGGTGGACGCCGGCATCGGTCAGGTCAATGTGGAAAGCAGCGGCGAGCTGAAGCGCCTGAACGCGCTGGCGGAAGTGCGGCAACGCCGGGTGGAGATCGCGCTTCGCGTCAATCCCGATGTCGACGCGGGCACGCTGAAGGAAATCACCACCGGCACCGCCGACGACAAGTTCGGCATCGCCATCGATCGGGTGCCGGCGGTGTTCGAGCTGGCGGCCAAGCTGCCGGGGGTGTCGCTGCGCGGCGTGGCGGTGCACATCGGCAGCCAGATCGTCGATCTCCAGCCCTATCACAATGCCTACCGCCGCATCGCCGACCTGGTGCACCAGCTGCGCGACGAAGGGCACATCATCGACCATGTCGATCTCGGCGGCGGGCTGGCCATTCCCTACGACCGCGAGCCGCGGGTGGATGCCACCGCCTTTGCCGCGGTGGTGCGCGAAACCCTGGGCGCGCTGGGCTGCCGCATGACCATCGAGCCGGGGCGCTACCTGGTGGGCTCCGCCGGCGTCATGCTGGCCCGCGTGGTGGAGTGGAAGGAGGATCTGGCGCGCCCCTTCCTGATCCTCGATGCCGGCATGAACGACCTGATGCGCCCGGCCCTCTACAAGGCCTACCACCCCATCGTGGCGGTGCATGGCGACACCGGCGACGTGACGGTGGATGTGGATGTGGTGGGGCCGATCTGCGAAAGCACCGACCGGTTCGCCCGCGGCCGCGCCATGCCGCGGCTGAAGGCGGGCAGCCTGGTGGCCATCGGTGCCGCCGGTGCCTACGGGGCCGCCCTGTCCTCTGAGTACAATTCGCGCCCCCTGGTGCCGGAGGTGCTGGTGGACGGCAGCCGGGTTGCCGTCGTCCGAAAACGGCCAAGTTTCGAGGAGATGGTCGGCCTGGAAAGCTTGCCGCCTTGGATGGAGGACTCCCCTGCCGCCGACCGGCCGCCCACCGCCGAGCTCCCTGAACCCGACCGCGCCGCCGAATAAGGCGCTGCAGCGGGCGCGCCGGCATGCCGCCGGCGTGGTGGCACGGGCGCGCTGGGTGCTGCGCCTGGAACGCGCCTGGCGGGCGCTGTGGCCGCTGGCCACCGGGGTGGCCCTGGCGGTTGCCGTGGCGCTGCTGGATGTGCTGCCGCGCCTGTCGCCCTGGCTGCACCTGGCCATCCTCGTTGTCGCCGGCATCGGCCTGCTGGCCGCCCTGCGCCATGCCTGGAAAAGCTATCGCGACCCCAGCCTGGCGGAGGCCGAACGGCGGGTGGAGGAAGCCTCCCACCTGGCCCATCGGCCGCTGGCCACGCTGGTGGACGTGCCGGCCGGCCCCGGCGGGGAAGATCCCGCCACCGCCGCCCTGTGGCGCGCCCATGTGGCCCGCACCGTGGCGCGGCTGCGCGCACTGTCGTCGGGCTGGCCGCGCGGCACCGTCGCCGATCAGGACCGCTGGGCTTTGCGCGGGCTGGCGGTGCTGGCCCTGGGCGTCGCCGTGGTCATCGCCGAAGCCGATTGGCGCGAACGCCTGGTGGCGGCGGTAACGCCGGACCTCGCCTTCGGGGCGCCGGCCGCACCCACCCAGGTCGACCTGTTCGTGGATCCGCCGGACTACACGGGCGCACCGCCGGTGTTCCTCACCCTCACGGTGGGCGGCGAGGCGGGCACCGCCATGCCGGAACCGCTGACCGTGCCGGCAGGCTCCCAGTTGACGGCACGTCTGGCCGGTACCGGCGACACGCCGCCGATCCTGGCGCTGGGCGGCCGCGACCGGCCGATGGACGCGCTGGAGGACGGCGGCTTCGAAGCGGTGGTCGACCTCGATGCCGGCTCCGGGCTGGCGATCAGCCGCGGCGGCCGCACGCTCGCCACCTGGGACCTGGAGGTGGTGGCCGACGCACCGCCCACCGCGCGCATCCCCCAGATGCCGACGGCCACCGAACGCGCAGCCCTGCGCCTCAGCTACGGCGGCGAGGACGATTTCGGCCTGGAGACCATGCAGGCCCGCATATCGCTGGACCGGGCCGCACTCGGCCACGGTGTCGATCCCATCCAGGCCCCGCCCATCGAGCTGGACCTGGCGCTGCCGGAACAGGCGCCGGCCAGCTACGACGGCATCGCCTTTGCCGACCTGACGCCGCATCCCTGGGCCGGCCTGCCGGTGGTGCTGGAGCTGACGGCGACTGACGCGCTGGGCCAGACCGGCAGTGCGGAGCCGCTGCGCTTCATCCTGCCGGAGCGCGACTTCACCCATCCGGTGGCGCGCGCCATCGTCGAGCAGCGCCGCCACCTGCTGCGCGATCCCGACGCCTCCTGGCAAAGCGTGGTGCCCAGCCTGGAGGACATCTCCCTCCACCCGGACCAGTTCTACGGCGACACCGTGGTGTTCCTGGCGCTGCGCACGGCCGCCCAGCGGCTGCGGCTGAGCGGCCGCGCCGGCCTCCTTGCCGAGGCTTTGGAGCCGGTGCAGCAGCTGCTGTGGGATACCGCCCTGCGCATCGAGGACGGCGACCTGTCGCTCGCCGAACGGGCGTTGCGCGAAGCCCAGGAGGCGTTGCGCGAAGCACTTGCCAACGGCGCCAGCGACGAAGAGATCGCCCGGCTCACCGAAGAGCTGCGCCAGGCCATGGAACGCTACCTGGCCGCCGCCCAGCAGCAGATCCTGGAACGCATGGCGCGCGGCGAACTGCCGGAAAACCTGCCGTTCGACGCCAATACCCCGGTGATCGACAGCTCCGAACTGAACGACCTGCTCGACCAGCTCCGCAACCTGTCGGATGCCGGGGCGCGGGACGAGGCGATGGCGCTGCTCGACCAGCTCCAGGCGATGATGGAGGGCTTGCGCCTGTCGCCCACGGCCGGGCAGGGCGGCGGTTCGGGGCCGGCGCAGGAACTGTTGCAGGCTTTCCAGGACCTGATCGCCGACCAGCAGGCGTTGCAGCAGGAGGTGTTCGACGACAGCCAGCAGCCGGGCCAGCAGACCCGGCCCAGTGCATCCGCCACCGGCCAGGCCGGCGCCCAGGAAGGGTTGCGCCGCGAGCTGGGCGAGTTGATGCGCGAGCTGGGGGAGATGACCGGCAACATCCCCCAGGGGCTGGGCGATGCGGAGCTGGCCATGCGGCGGGCCACCGGCGAACTGCTGCAAGGCGATCTGTCCGATGCCTCGGACGCCCAGGGCCGTGCCGTGGAGCAGATGATGCGCGGGCTCGGCGAGGCGCTGGCCGACATGATGAGCGGCACCGGCATGGGGGCCGGCATGATGCCGATGCCGGGCGGCAACATGCGCACCGATCCGTTCGGCCGGCCGCTCAGCAACATGGGGAATTTCGGCACCGAGGGCGTGGAACTGCCGTCGGACATGGACACCCAGCGGGCGCGGGAGATTTTGCAGGAACTGCGCCACCGGCTGGGCCAGCGCAGCCGCCCGCGCCTGGAACTGGACTATCTGGAACGCCTGTTGGAGCGGTTCTGACCCCTACAAGTTGGGCTCTTTGGAGCACTCCATCTGGTTTCGAGATCTGGTCCTTCTCGGAAGTGACCGGCTGCGTACCGCATGTCCGGGTACGTCTGATGTCGATCTCATCGGCTCAAACTGCGTTGATCTTTTCGTTTCAGATGATACACTATATGAAACAAAAGAGGTATGCGATGACGGCCAAGATCATCGAACTGCCGCATCAGACAGCGCTTCGGACACCAATCGGCCACGTCATTCGCACCGGCGAGGCTTCCTACAAGCAGTTGGGACATCTCTACGCCCAAGGGCGGTTGAAGGTGGATTCTGTGATCACGGATGCGTCGAAGGCTCGGCATCAACGGGAGTTTATTCAATCACTGCGCGATAGCGGCTCGGACATCATTCTGGACACCAAGGTTGCGGAACTTAGCGAAGTGGGGAAGTTCCGTGGCCACGCAAAGGGCGCACCATGGGCCATGTCTGATGAAGACAGGCCACTCATCGCATCGGATTTCGCACCAGGATCAAACGCCGACATCTACGGCAAGATTGCTCGACACGCGGTAGAACTTGGTGTGACGGCGGTTTTGGCCCCGTCACATTATTTGCGGTCTGGTGCCGAAGACGATTGGCTGGACATAGATCTTTCTACAGTGCCGTTGCTGCGAAAGGCACTCGACCGCGAGGGCGGTTCAGCCATCGCACTAGACTATCCGCTGATCCTTCCGCACACGCGTCTGCATGAGAGAGAACATCGGCTGGAACTGGTTACTAAATTGCGGGGCCTGCCGGTTGACAACCTAATGGTCCGGCTTTCGGGCTTCGGCGCTGACGCGGGACCGTTGACCACAAAGCGCACCCTAGTCGCGCTCGAGGATCTGCATCGGCTCGGCTATCCGGTTGTGCTAGATCATGTGGGTGGGCTCGTTGGGCTGAGTGCGCTGGCTTACGGCGTGGCATCTGGGGTTGCGCATGGTATCGGCGAGCATGACCGGTTCGACGCTCGGAATTGGCATAAACTGCCGAAAGAGCGCGACCCGGAGAGCAGATTTGGGCGTCCCACATTAGTTCCGCTGCCAGGCTTCGACAGATCCTTCCGCAAGTCCGACTTGGAGGCAATTGCTGCTGTTAGAGGCGGCCGCCGATTGGTCGCCTGTCATGACCGGCATTGCTGTGCTCACGGATTGAGGTCGATGCTGGATAATCCAAAGGCGCATATTGCACAGCAGAAGTCTCGTGCGATTTCGGACCTATTTCGAGTGCCCGATTCCTGGCGCGTTGGCTATTTCCTGAATACCGAGTTGCAGAATGCCAAGAGGAAAGCTGATGAACTTTCGCGGTTGGACACAGGCGATGACAGAATCAACGAGGCCCTCGTTAAGGGCAGAAAGCGTATCGAAGACATGACGGCGATGTACGAGACACTGGCAGAGAGGGACCGGGTCGCAGTGTGTCCAATGCAGCGGCGGAATGCTGCGAGCGGTGCGAGTGGACAGGGTGCACAATGAACCAGGCACAGACTAAGCCGGTCGTTCAGTTTATCGAAAGGCTGCAGCAGACTGGAGGGTTGAAGGGGACTGATATTGCCAACTTCGCTGGGGTCTCGAAGGCAACTGTCTCCCGGTGGGCTAGCGGTCAGAAGTCACCGCACCCAAAGACGCAGCTCATCATGTCGGATTTGGCTTATGTCGTCATGCGTCTGACGGAATATTACTCGAATGAGGAAGTGAGAGCTTGGCTCTATGCACGGCATCCACAGCTCAGTGGTGAGCGTGCAATCGATCTGATCCACAATGAGCGTTCAGAAGAGGTCATTGCGATCCTCGATCGCTTGGATGCGGATGCCTACCTCTAGACATGGTGGATCGAAGCGACTCCAGGTTCCAAAGACCGATTCGTGATCAGCGCCTGTTGGATGCGCTTGAACGGCTCCGCCAACACCCCTACAGCGGCTCGGTATGGCGGTCGATTCGTGAAGGCAGGGATCCGCTAGCTTGCTGGCGCTCGGGCGGTCGGTGGGACGATGGAAGTTTCGACGTGCTCTACACATCCGAAACACGCGAAGCAGCGCTCGCAGAGCGCCGTTTCCATCTTTTCCAGGGGCAGCCGTTCCCGCCATCAAAAGTGCGCTATGAGCTGTACGAGCTTCGTGTTTCGCTGGAAGCAGCTATTACCTTTGGCACTGTGGACGAGCTTGCCGCAGTTGGCCTTGATATTAGCCACTACGGCCAGCTCTCCTATCCCGAGCGAGAACGGGAATATCCACGCTCACAGGAGATAGCAGAAGCATGCTTCTTCCTGGGCTCGGATGGCATAATTGTGCCAAGTGCGCGAAGCCCAAATGCTGCCAACGTGATTATCTTCTGCGAGCAGAGCACGACTCTCGAAAAAGAGGTCGTCCGGAATCACGGGGTAGTCGATCTTCGCGATTAGCGATCGATACTGCGGTTCCCCTACGCCGGCTGGCCCGGGGCGCGGCCGTCGGCCCGCACCAGGCTGGTGCGCACCACCTCGCAGATCTGGCGCAGCGAAAACGGCTTGGACACCACCGCGTCGATCAGGCTTTCCAGCCCGTAGGTGCGCTGCTTTTCCCTGGCATAGCCGGTCATCAGCACGATGGTCACGTCCGGGTAGTCCTTGGCCACCTTCAAGGCCAGCTCCACGCCGTCCAGCCCCGGCATGACGATGTCGGCCAGCAGCAGGTCGTAGGAATGGGCCGCCAGCGCCCCCAGGGCGGCCAGCCCGTCATCCACCGAATCGACGAAGTAGCCGTCGTTTTCCAGCGCTCGGCTGACGAACTCGCGCACGGCGCGTTCGTCGTCGGCGACGAGGATGCGATGGGTCATCGGGTTGTTGTGCATGGTGCGGCTCCACCGCCCGGCCACCCAATCACGGACACTGTCTTGAGCGGCCGGGTGGGGGTGCGGGCCGG